>NZ_JAGGNA010000001.1:1247500-1547500 GCF_017875765.1 Flavobacterium sp. CG_23.5
AATCAGTAGCTCTACCTCTATATAACTTTACGCATAACGCTGCACCTAAATGCATTTCGGGGAGTACGAGCTATTTCCGAGTTTGATTGGCCTTTCACCCCTACCCACAGGTCATCCGAAGACTTTTCAACGTCAACCGGTTCGGACCTCCACACTGTGTTACCAGCGCTTCATCCTGCCCATGGGTAGATCACACGGTTTCGCGTCTAACACTACTGACTAAAGCGCCCTATTCAGACTCGCTTTCGCTACGGATCCGTGGCTTAACCACTTATCCTTGCCAGCAACGTTAACTCGTAGGCTCATTATGCAAAAGGCACGCCGTCACCCCACGAAAGGGCTCCGACCGCTTGTAAGCGTATGGTTTCAGGATCTATTTCACTCCGTTATTCACGGTTCTTTTCACCTTTCCCTCACGGTACTGGTTCACTATCGGTCTCTCAGGAGTATTTAGCCTTAGCGGATGGTCCCGCCAAATTCAGACAGGATTTCTCGTGTCCCGCCCTACTCAGGATACCACTATCGTTATCTTCTATTACTTATACAGGGCTATCACCTTCTTTGGCTCTACTTTCCAGTAGATTCTAATTCTATCCGCAACAAATGTCGTGGTCCTACAACCCCAAATATGCCGTAACATGTTTGGTTTGGGCTAATCCGCGTTCGCTCGCCACTACTTACGGAATCACTTTTGTTTTCTTCTCCTCCGCCTACTTAGATGTTTCAGTTCAGCGGGTTTGCCCACCTATCGGTGTACTATGTCTTCAACATAGTGGGTTGCCCCATTCAGGTATCTACGGATCAATTCGTGTGTGCCAATCCCCGTAGCTTTTCGCAGCTTATCACGCCTTTCATCGCCTCTGAGAGCCAAGGCATCCCCCATACGCCCTTATTTTGCTTATTGTACCAATCTCGTTAATTAAAACGAGACCGTTTCTTTTACTTGTCTAATGATAAACAAGCAAAAAATGCTTTCTACTTTTTATTATTTTCTTATCTCAATATGTCAATGAACTTTAATAAGTATCAAGATTTTTGTATTAAGTATTAAGATTTATCTTGATACTTGGTACTTTTTTCTTTGTACTTCTTTTGTGGAGAATAACGGAGTCGAACCGTTGACCTCCTGCGTGCAAGGCAGGCGCTCTAGCCAGCTGAGCTAATCCCCCAATCTTTTTTAATTATGAATTGTGAATTATGAATTATGAATTAATGTAATTCGTAATCTTTCAACCCTAGAATTTCCTTTGAATCTATTTATATGAACTTTTTATTCTCAATTCGTAATTCATAATTCTGAATTCGTAATTGTTTTGTTGTCTCGGACAGACTCGAACTGTCGACCCCTACATTATCAGTGTAATACTCTAACCAGCTGAGCTACGAGACAAGGTGATTTCTGATTTTTGATTGTTGATTCCTGATTTTTGATGTTTTCACATCTTAAATCCCAAATCTTAAATCTTAAATCCTAAATCGTTATCTTTAACTTAAATTGTATTATTTGAACTAACAGCAAGAGTAATATAATGTCTTTATTTGTTTCCACTTCGACTTTTCGTCTTCTTTCCCTAGCGTGTATTACTACTAACACTAAGGCTCTAGAAAGGAGGTGTTCCAGCCGCACCTTCCGGTACGGCTACCTTGTTACGACTTAGCCCTAGTTACCAGTTTTACCCTAGGCAGCTCCTTGCGGTCACCGACTTCAGGCACCCCCAGCTTCCATGGCTTGACGGGCGGTGTGTACAAGGCCCGGGAACGTATTCACCGGATCATGGCTGATATCCGATTACTAGCGATTCCAGCTTCACGGAGTCGAGTTGCAGACTCCGATCCGAACTGTGACCGGTTTTGTAGATTCGCTCCTGGTCGCCCAGTGGCTGCTCTCTGTACCGGCCATTGTAGCACGTGTGTAGCCCAAGGCGTAAGGGCCGTGATGATTTGACGTCATCCCCACCTTCCTCTCAGTTTGCACTGGCAGTCTCGTTAGAGTTCCCGACATGACTCGCTGGCAACTAACGACAGGGGTTGCGCTCGTTATAGGACTTAACCTGACACCTCACGGCACGAGCTGACGACAACCATGCAGCACCTTGTAAATTGTCTTGCGAAAAGTCTGTTTCCAAACCGGTCAATCTACATTTAAGCCTTGGTAAGGTTCCTCGCGTATCATCGAATTAAACCACATGCTCCACCGCTTGTGCGGGCCCCCGTCAATTCCTTTGAGTTTCATTCTTGCGAACGTACTCCCCAGGTGGGATACTTATCACTTTCGCTTAGCCACTGAGATTGCTCCCAACAGCTAGTATCCATCGTTTACGGCGTGGACTACCAGGGTATCTAATCCTGTTCGCTACCCACGCTTTCGTCCATCAGCGTCAATCCATTAGTAGTAACCTGCCTTCGCAATTGGTATTCCATGTAATCTCTAAGCATTTCACCGCTACACTACATATTCTAGTTACTTCCTAATAATTCAAGTCTAGCAGTATCAATGGCCGTTCCACCGTTGAGCGATGGGCTTTCACCACTGACTTACTAGACCGCCTACGGACCCTTTAAACCCAATGATTCCGGATAACGCTTGGATCCTCCGTATTACCGCGGCTGCTGGCACGGAGTTAGCCGATCCTTATTCTTACAGTACCGTCAATCTTCCACACGTGAAAGGGTTTCTTCCTGTACAAAAGCAGTTTACAATCCATAGGACCGTCATCCTGCACGCGGCATGGCTGGATCAGGCTTGCGCCCATTGTCCAATATTCCTCACTGCTGCCTCCCGTAGGAGTCTGGTCCGTGTCTCAGTACCAGTGTGGGGGATCTCCCTCTCAGGACCCCTACCCATCGTTGCCTTGGTATGCCGTTACCATACCAACTAGCTAATGGGACGCATGCTCATCTTTCACCGATAAATCTTTAAATACATCTTGATGCCAAGTCGTATTACTATAAGGTATTAATCCAAATTTCTCTGGGCTATCCCTTTGTGAAAGGTAGATTGCATACGCGTTACGCACCCGTGCGCCGGTCTCTAATTCCGAAGAACTATACCCCTCGACTTGCATGTGTTAAGCCTGCCGCTAGCGTTCATCCTGAGCCAGGATCAAACTCTTCATCGTATATTGTGTGAGTTCGGATAAATCCGTTCTCTTTGTTTATTTGACTGAAGTCTCTAGTGGTTTTTTCAAATCTTTCGATTCTATTACTCTTTATTATTTGTCTCGCCTTTCGGACGAGACGGCTGTCAATTCAATATGTCTAGGAACGTGTTCTTCTTTTTTTAAACCGAATTTATTTCAGTTTCTTTGCCGTGATTCAAACTACTTAAAGTATCTCTCAAAGCGGGTGCAAAAGTGCAACTTCTTTTCTAATCTCGCAAGAAAAATTTAAAGTTTTTTTTGAAGATTTAAAACCTCCATTTCTTTATCTTTTCTTACCAGTCTTTCAAGGAACTTTGCATGTTTTGCGGGGTGCAAAAGTAATAATCAAAATCAAATCTCACAAGCTTTTTTTGATTTATTTTTAGAAATAATTTCTAATTCTAAACCCTATACTCACTTGCCAATCTTTTAATGAACTTATTCGCTGTTGCGGGTGCAAAAGTACCACCTTTATCGCGTTATTCAAGCTTTTTTAAACCTTTTTTTTGTCGTTTTCTTAATGTTTGCTTTAAAGCGCTGAAAACGTGAATTTTGAAAGAAAAAGTTTTTCAGCTCCCCTCCCGATCCCGAAACTTCGGGACGGGACTCACCCACGAAAAGGATGACTTTATCAGCAAAAACCGTCGATATCATTATATATAGGTAGTGGAAATAAAGTATTCTAAATAAATGCTCCGCTCCTATATATAAGGTAACAAATGAATACTAGTCAATGAAATCTCTCCTTTGTCGAAATGACAAAGTCGATAAAACAAGAAAGAACAAGATAAAACATGACGCCCTAGCCCCGATAGCAGTAAAAATCCTTTTATCGAGTTTCTTTGACGAGAGAAAAGATTGAAACGAATAGCGGGAAATAGCTCCCATATAAAAATACTGTTCTTTTTTAACTACTATATAATGAGTGTTGTTTTTGTTTTACACCTATATAGTAACAAACCTTACATATATATTGTATGTGTTTTCGTAATCCTTTATATTTGCATTCTTAAAATATCAAACAATGATTAAGATTACTTTGCCCGATGGGTCAGTTAGAGAGTATGCTTCAGGGGTAACTCCCATGGATGTTGCTAAAAGCATTAGTGAAGGATTTGCCAGAAATGTAATTTCGGCTTCTTTCAATGGTACAACTGTTGAAACTACAACTCCTTTGACGACGGATGGCAGTCTTATATTATATACATGGAATGACGAAGGCGGAAAAAAGGCATTCTGGCATTCTACTTCTCACGTAATGGCGCAGGTTCTGGAGGAAATGTATCCAGGAATAAAATTAACCCTTGGACCACCAATCTCGAATGGGTTTTACTATGACGTAGATTTTGAAGATCAAAAAATCACAGATGCTGACTTCAAGAAAATTGAGGATCGCGTTCTTGAGATTTCTAGAGGAAAACATGAATTTAAACTTCGTCCTGTTTCCAAAGCAGACGCATTAGAGCTATACAAAGACAATGTTTATAAAACAGAATTAATCACGAATCTGGAAGACGGCACAATCACGTTTTGTGATCATGATACTTTTACTGACTTATGTCGTGGTGGTCATATTCCGAATACTGGAATTATCAAGGCGATGAAAATCATGAGTGTTGCAGGTGCTTACTGGCGTGGTGATGAAAAAAATAAGCAATTGACACGCGTTTACGGTACTTCGTTTCCGAAACAAAAAGATTTGACGGAATACTTATTACTACTGGAAGAAGCAAAACGTCGTGATCACAGAAAACTGGGTAAAGAGCTTGAACTGTTTGCTTTTTCAGCAAAAGTAGGTCAAGGACTTCCGTTGTGGTTGCCAAAAGGCGCTGCACTTCGTGACAGATTAGAGCAGTTTTTGAAAAAAGCACAAAAGAAAGCAGGTTACGAACAAGTAGTTACTCCACATATTGGTCAAAAAGAATTATATGTAACTTCTGGTCATTATGCAAAATATGGTGCCGATAGCTTCCAACCGATAAGCACTCCGGCTGAAGGGGAAGAATTTCTATTGAAACCAATGAATTGCCCACATCACTGTGAAATATATAATGTAAGACCTTGGTCATACAAAGATTTACCAAAACGTTATGCTGAATTTGGTACTGTATACAGATACGAACAAAGTGGAGAGCTGCATGGCTTAACACGCGTTCGTGGGTTTACTCAGGATGATGCCCATATCTTTTGTACGCCAGATCAGCTTGACGAGGAATTTAAGAAAGTAATTGATTTAGTACTCTACGTGTTTTCTTCATTAGGATTCGAGAACTTCACCGCTCAGATTTCACTAAGAGATAAAGAAAACAGGGATAAATATATAGGTTCTGATGAAAACTGGGAAAAAGCAGAAAATGCGATTATTAACGCTGCTAAAGATAAAAACCTAGATACTGTTGTTGAATATGGCGAAGCTGCTTTCTATGGTCCAAAATTGGACTTCATGGTAAAAGATGCTTTGGGTAGACAATGGCAATTAGGAACAATTCAAGTAGATTACAACCTGCCTGAACGTTTTGATTTGACCTACAAAGGTTCTGATAACGAATTACATAGACCTGTAATGATTCACCGTGCGCCTTTTGGTTCAATGGAACGTTTTATTGCTATATTATTAGAGCACACTGCAGGAAATTTCCCGCTTTGGTTGATGCCGGAACAGGCTATTATATTGTCTTTGAGTGAGAAATATGAAATATATGCGAAAAAAGTTTTAGATTTGCTAGAAAATCACGAAATTCGCGCCCTCGTTGACAACAGAAGTGAGACAATAGGCAAGAAAATTAGAGACGCTGAAATGCAAAAAATCCCGTTTATGCTGATTGTAGGCGAGGAAGAAGAGAAAAACGGCACTATTTCTATCCGTCGCCATGGACAGGAAGGAAAAGGCAACATCAGCGTTACGATTGAAGAGTTTGCTGCAATAGTGGACGAAGAAATCAAAAAAACATTAAAAGTATTTACAGTTTAACTTAAATTATAAAGTCATAGCAATAAGAAGCAACAGAGGTTATCAACCTCGCGTAGAAAAAAAGGATGCACACAGAATAAACAATCTTATTCGTGGTGTACAAGAAGTACGTCTTGTAGGTGAAAATATTGAGCCAGGAGTTTTTAAACTTTCTGAAGCTCTAAGATTAGCTGATCAATTTGAATTAGATCTAGTTGAGATTTCGCCTAATGCAGAGCCACCGGTTTGTAAAATCATGGATTACAAGAAATTTGTTTACGAACAAAAGAAACGTGATAAAATTCTAAAAGCGAAATCTACGCAAGTAGTCGTTAAAGAAATTCGTTTTGGTCCTCAAACTGATGAGCATGATTATGAGTTTAAAAGAAAGAATGCTGAGAAATTCTTGAAAGAAGGTGCAAAATTGAAAGCTTTTGTATTCTTTAAAGGACGTTCAATTATCTACAAAGATCAAGGTCAAATCTTATTATTGAGATTAGCGACAGATTTAGAAGAATTTGGTAAAGTGGAAGCGATGCCGGTTCTTGAAGGAAAGAGAATGATTATGTTCATTGCTCCGAAGAAAAAGAAGTAAGCAGTTAGCAGTCTCTGTTTTCAGTTTTCAGACTGTAAACTGAAAACAGAGACTGAAAACTAAAAAATAAGTAAGTAAGAATAAATTAAAACACTAGGAAAAAATGCCTAAAATGAAAACCAAATCTAGCGCCAAGAAACGTTTTAAAGTTACTGGTTCTGGAAAGATTAAAAGAAAGCACGCTTTTAAAAGTCACATCTTGACTAAAAAATCTAAAAAACGTAAATTAGCTTTGACACATTCAGCGCTAGTTCACAAAACGGATATGAAAAGCATCAAACAACAATTAAGAATTATCTAATAAAAGTATCAAGTCTTGAGAATTAAGTATTAAGACAAAAGCTTATAGATTTTCTTTAGGTTAAAAAAATTTAAAATAACCTTGGAGTAAGGCCTTTAAGTTCTCTTGATTCAATTCGGGACGCCTGCTACAAAAAAACAATAAAAATTATGCCAAGAGCGGTAAATTCAGTTGCTAAAAGAGCAAGAAGAAAAAAAATAATGAAGCAAGCCAAAGGTTTCTTTGGTCGTCGTAAAAACGTTTGGACAGTTGCTAAGAATGCGGTAGAGAAAGCAATGTGCTACGCTTACCGTGACAGAAAAGTGAACAAAAGAAATTTCCGTGCTTTATGGATTCAACGTATCAACGCTGGAGCTAGATTGGAAGGAATGTCTTATTCACAATTCATGGGTAAAGTAAAAGCTAACGGAATCGAATTGAACCGTAAAGTTCTTGCAGATTTAGCTATGAACCACCCTGAAGCTTTCAAAGCTGTACTTAATAAAGTAAAATAAACGTTTTATCAACTCAATTTAGATTACTTACTTATATAGAAACCTCAATCGAAAGATTGGGGTTTTTTTTTGAATAATTTTGGCGCGCCTTGGCCAAAAAGGCGGATCACGCTGTTCGTTGTATTCGCCATTTACAAACCTACGACTGTACCTTGTTTTACAAAATCGCGAGTTGCCGCTGCCATAGCTCATGCAATCAATGAAATATCTAAAATTTTATAAAAAGTATAAAAACCAAATATTCATATAATATATTGAATATCAGATATATATATTTTAATTTTTAAAATTTATTTTTTATCTTTATATCAGTTTAATGCTTTTCATTAAGTAAAAGAAAGCCAATACTTTCAAAATCCTCACCATTTTGATTGTTACAGATGAGATGATAATTGAGGGGATCCAGAATTCAGTTACGCTACAAAAAAAATAAAGCTCCATTCGATACCTACAATAAATAAAAGTCCTTATAACTCTAATTTAAAAATGGAAAAAATGAAAAAACTATTCTTATTAGGATTTGCAACAATCCTTTTCGTAGCATGTAAACAAGAAGTACGCTACACACAAAAATCTGCAGAAATTGACACCTATAAAAAAGTTATGGAGGATTACAAAAACCAAAACTGGGAAGATTATCCAAAACACTACGCAGATACAGCAAAAGTAATGAGTAATGTAACCCGAAAAAAAGCTCTAACGGTGGCGCAAGCCATTGAAAAAAGCAAAGAAGATGCAAAATTATTTACTTGGGTTGTAAAAGATGATGATTACGAAATGGTGGTAACTGACAAAGGTGAAACTTGGGTTAACTATTGGGGTTTATGGACAGGAACATTAAAATCCACCAAAAAAGTTTATGAAATTCCTTTTCATAATACAGCACGATTTATCGATGGTAAAATTGTTCAAGAAAATGGCTATTGGAATAATTCAGAAATTGTAACCGATATGTTATCAGTGGCTAAAACTCCTACTTCTGAAACTACTAAAACACAAAAATAATTATTAATTCCAAAACTGTTCATGATAAAGAGGTGAATAGGTTTATTTTTAAATTTAATTTTATGAAAAAAGTAGGCATCATTGGTGGTGCAGGATCCATAGGAAGAGATATCACCAAGGCATTTTTAGACAATGGTTTTGTAGTCAAATTATCGGCAACAGGTAGTACTCGTAAGGATAAATGGTACTAAATAACGCAAAGAATTTATACATCAGCAAGGCGAATGTGGAATAAAAGACGATTTTACTGGATTTTGTTTCAGATTGTGATATTGTCATTCACGGTGGATTGCCCTTTATTTTGGACGTTCATGATCTAAAAACCGAATTATTTGATCCAACTATAAACGGAACCGAAAATATTCTGGAAGACATTAAAAAACAAATCCGGAATTGAGAAATTAGTTTTTATTGCTTCGGTCGCAGCTTGGAATACTAATTTTCCATTGCCAGCAGGAGGAAAAAGTTTTACAGATGCTTTTGACGAAAGCGATACCAAATTTACAAGTTATGAAAGTCATCCGTATGCGCAAGCTAAGTTTATGCCAACGAAAAGGTCGAAAAATTCATTAACGATAATAGCCCTATATCTTTCGAAATCAGTTCGGTTTCGCCTGTTTTTGTCGGTGGAAAATCAATGTCAAATCGAGAAGATTCCGCTTCCACTTGATTACAGTTTTAGATAAAAAAAAATAGCACCAGATTCATTTGTACAAGCGTTATACGACAACGATGTGGCTTTTGCCATCGTAAATGTTGAAGTTGTTGCTCAAGCTAATTGTAAAACAGCCATTACCAAATGATTGCACGGGAAGAATTATTTGTTGAGTAGCGAAACTTATTCTATATCCGCAATGAATATGCTGCTTAATCTAGAAGAACCAATCGAAAAATCAAGCATTATTTATAAAAATGATTTGGCAAAGAAGGATTTGAGAGTCCAATTTAAACAGACAAAAGAAACATTGCACAATTACTGAAACTGAAACCAAAGTAGCCGAAAATTAAATAGAAAAAGTAAAAAAGTGCGGCGTCAGCACGATAATCACTGACAAAATTAAAATGAAAAACATATTATTTGGACTGGTTATACTTGGTATGACCATCTTGCCCTCCATTTCTAATGCACAAGGAAACAATCAACAAATTGCAGATGAAGTAATGAACATGGTTAAAGCACAATGGGCTGCTCAAGCCGCTGACCCAACCAATGCTGCTGAAATGGACAAAAACACTGCCGATGATTACACTGAATTTAATGCGAGTTTTGCCACACGCATTGATGGCAAAGCATTATCATCCAGATTAGCTGAAGCATCAGGAAAAGATCCGTCTCGTAGACTTGCTGCAGAAATGCTAAATCCTAAAGTACAAGTTTATGGTGACGTGGCGATTCTTTCCTATAATTTTGCTGGTGAAGTAAAAAACAAAGATGGCGAAGTTAAACCAACACGTGCAAAATCAACACGTGTGTATGCAAAAATAAATGGGAAATGGAAATTAGTGCATGCTAATTTTGCTGCAGACCCAATGCCAAAGGACTAAAAAAACATCCTCTGCAAATCAATCTGTACCGAAGAATTGCACTTTGGCACAGATTGATTTTGCTTACTAATTACTCAAACTAAAAAATTATTCAAAAATGAAAAAATCAATCTTATTAACTTTAGCTTTTTTAAGCATAGCAACAGTGTTTGCTCAAGGTAAAAGAGAAGTTAAAAAAGCAACTTCAATGATTGAAAATATTGCAATTATTGACAACTTATACAAAGCATTTGCAACTGGTGATATTCCTACGGTTTTGGCTAGCATGGATGCTAAAATTGTTTGGAATGAAGCTGAAGGAAATGCTTATGCTGATGGCAATCCCTACATTGGGCCGGAAGCTGTTTTAAATGGTATTTTTGCTCGTATAGGTGCAGAACATGAATACTTTACTCTTACCGATATTAAATTACACAACATGGATAATAATCAAGTATTGGCAACACTGCGATATAAAGCAAAACTTAAAAAAAATGGGACTGAATTTGATGCACAAGCAGCGCATCTTTGGTCTTTAAAAAACGGAAAAGTGATTGCATTTCAGCAATATGTTGATACAAAAAAATTAAATGATGCAAACAGCAAATAATGACTTTAACTACTAATTATAACTTTATAATTTGTGCAAAAATCAATATTACTCCTGTTTTTATTTATAATTTGAGACTTCTTTTGGGATACAAGAAACAAGAACATTTATTTTTAATCCGATTGCATTATCAATAGAAGGCAGTGATAAAGCGATTCATTTTTAGAAAGAAGTACCGCAACTCCACGAAATAACGAATCTCACGAAACTTAAAGGTATTCGCTGGTACTCCTTCACTGACGGAAATGAATTGTATCTATTTTCAATTCTTATAGCGCCCGTTAGCATAAATAAAGCATCATATTTTTCTTTACCAAAAGTAAATTTATAAGATTTTATAAACCGGCTTACGGTCCTTATAATCAAGTATTCTGATTGACCTCAAAAACTAAAACTGTTAGTAACCTTCGGGATGGTGTAAAACAAATTTTCTTATTAAATATGAACTTATTTCATATTCTAAAACCCCATTCGAAACTTTGGGGTATTTTGTTTTTAGAGGCTAAAAATTAAAGAAATTCTGTTTTAATTTTAAAACAGAGAAATCATTTTTGTATAATAATTAAAAATTGTATTTTCGATGAATGGTACGACAAAAGTCACATTTTCCGGTTTTTATTTTACTGCTTCTTCTGATTCTCTCTTTTCAATCCTGTGAAAAGAAAACGCAACATATTCCTAAAAAAAATCACAATGTAGCTGCGATTAATCGTCTTATTGACCTTGGAGACAAATATTTTGAAAGTGGTAAATATGATAGTTCCTATTACTATTTCTTAAAAGCGAAATCCATATGCGATCCCAAAAAAGACCAATCTAAAATTATTTATGTCATTTCGAATTTAGCTACCATTCAACAGAACCAAGGAGATTACTCTGGAAGTGAGGCTACTGCAATGGAGGCTTTCCCTATCCTAGAAACGACCACAAATCCCAAATACAAATGGAACATCTATACCATACTAGGTCTGAACTATTTGAATACATTGGATAATAAAACAGCATTATATTATTTTTCCAAAGCACTGAATTTAAAAACCGATGCATACCGAAAAAATGGTACTAAAAATAATATTGCTTTAGTTCATATAGAAAATGAGAACTACAAGAAAGCAATACAAATTCTAATACCTATGACTTCAGAAATAGAAGTCATAAAAGATTCAATTAATTATATTAGAACGATTTCCAACATAGGTTACTGTTATAACAAAATGTCAAGTCCAAAAGCATTTTACTATTTGAATAGATCTTTAAAAATTCGATTACAAATAAAAGATGAGCTGGGAATTGTCGGGAGTTATTATAACCTCTCCACTTTTTACAAAAAAAGTAATCCAAATTTAGCTATAGCTTATGCTAAATTAGCTTACGAGAAAACAACTAGATATAATGCAGTAGATGATCGACTAAAATGTTTAGAACAATTAATACAAATTAGTTCGAGCAATCAAATAAAAAAATATTCTCTCGATTACATTCGCATTAATGACAGTATCCATAAAATAAGACAAAATGCGAAAAATCAATTTGCAAAAATCAAATACGATTCCAAGAAAGAACGAGATGAAAACCTAAAACTAAAATCCCAAAAGGTTAAGAATGAACTTCAATTAGAGCAACAAAAAAATAAAACTCTAATTCTCTTTTTAATTGTCGGAATTATTATTGCCTTCACTGGTTTTATATATTATTATTTGGTTACAAAACACAAAAGAGAAAATATTAAAACTTCCTACAATACCGAAGTTCGAATAGCAAAAAAACTCCATGACGAACTCGCAAATGATGTATATCAGGCCATGGCTTTCGCCGAAACACAAGATCTATCTACCGCCGATAATAAAGAAATCTTACTAAACAATCTAGACAATATTTATTCTAGAACCCGAAACATTTCTAGAAAAAACAGTACGATCGAAACAGGTTTGTCTTTTATACCCAACTTAAAGGAAATGATGTCCGGATTTAATACTACTGCAATCCATGTTTTAATAAATGGATTGGATATCATCAATTGGTCTGTTGTTGAAGATACTAAAAAAATTACCGTATATCGAATCCTTCAGGAACTGTTAGTTAACATGAAAAAACACAGTAAATCTAGTTTAGTCTTAATTTCTTTCAAAAAAAATGATAAAAAAATACAAATAGATTACAGTGATAATGGTGTCGGAGCTACTTTGGAAGAATTAAATTTCAAAAAAGGACTACAAAATGTGGAAAACCGTATTCTTGCTATAAAAGGAACAATTACTTTTGATACTAAATCAGGAAAAGGATTTAAAGTAAATATCCTATTCCCACTATAATCGATATCATTATGTTTAATAAAGTTTTAGTTGCAGAAGATTTAGATAGTATTAGCATTGCGGTTGTTCAAGCACTAGAAGAAATTTCTATTGTAGAAATTCATCATTCTAAATATTGTGATGATGCCTTTTTGAAAGTAAAAAAAGCACTTCATGATAATGTACCCTATGACTTATTAATTAGTGATTTATCATTCAAAACAGACCATCGAGAAAATAGATTAAACTCCGGTGAAGAACTGATTGAAGCAGTAAAAAATGTACAACCAGATATCAAGACCATAGTATTTTCGATTGAAGATAAATCATTTAGAATACAATCTCTCTTTAATAATTTAGGAATTAATGCTTATGTTTCCAAAGGAAGGAAAAGTATTCCGGAACTTCAAAACGCAATTCAACGTATTCATTGCACTGACGAAAAAATAATCTCATCAGAATTATCTCATACTTTGAAAGACAAATCCATTTTTGAAATAGAAGCGTATGACATTTCCCTTTTAAAATTGTTATCTAAAGGACTTATTCTTGAAGAAATATCAGAAAATTTCAAAGAATCCGGAATAATTCCCAATGGTAGCAGCAGTATAGAAAAACGAATCAATAAACTTAAAGTATACTTTAAGGCTAATAACAATGTTCATCTTATAGCCTTAACTAAAGATTTAGGATTAGTATAATCCTAACCAATATCCCAAAGAGTCAGGACCTTTCCTAAAGAGTGCCAACCTGATAGCAAAACCAAACAACATCTATAGTTTTATACCAATTATAGCTGAGAGACTTTGATAAAAATAACTTTTCCTTTTTTTTGTAAAATAATTGACCTCATTACGGTTTCCCGTAAAGTACCTATTTTTTTTGGTCTTAGATTTGAAATCTGAACTTTAAAACTAAATAAAATGGCCAATTTTACAAATGAAGATTTAGCATTTACAGGATATTCACAAACGGTTGATGTGAGCACTTCTCTTAAATTTAATGACATTCAACAACGTTTATATATAGATAAGACGGAAGAATTTGAAGTAGTTCATTTCTGTAATCAATTTTTAGAGAAATATAAGGTCCCACAAACAAGAATAAGTTTTCAAAAAGTCGAGAGTTTATTGCAAAATTCTAACCTAGAAAATGAAGTGTACAGAGAAGGATTATTGGATTGGATTGCTAGTAACTGGGTTAAAATATAAATTATTTATTAAATACTATTGGTAACTGCCCTCACTTTTATTTGGCACTAAGATCTGTACAAAACCTAACTTGATTTATAGCATAATTTTTTGATTACTAAAAATCCACATAGCGATGATTAAGAAAAGCACGAAATTACCACTGAAAAATACAGAAAAAAAAATAGATACTTTAAATGAAAAATGGAATAAAAGACTAGACGATTTTGATAATTATGTAAAAGAATACATTACACATTACAAAAAGTCGATAAGAGGCAATTCAATTTCATTATTAAAATATCCTTATATGAAATCAAAATCGGAGGAAATAGGTTTAAAATTGAATAAAGCAGAAAAGAAGCAACTGTTAACGGAAAAGCAAATGCTAAGAAAATCAAAAATTAATTTAAAAATAATTAATACCTGTTGTGAATAAGTCTAATTATTAAAAACGAATGAGAAAAATTATATTGATAACGCTTACGCTACTTTTCACCAAATCATCATTTATTGCAAAACCCAAGAAACAAGAACATCAGATATATTACAATATTCAATTTAAATATGATGATGATCAAATAATGCACAAAAATTAAGTTGAATAAGGGGAACTTATACGGAATGAAGTAAAAAAAAGAGGGGTTCATTTTATGAAAGAATATATGTTTTTTTTACCTAAAATGAGGTTTACCGTATAATATTGCTTTTTAAAGAAAGTAACTTTGCAGTAGTAAAATGCAAGCAAAACGATGAAACTATTTCTTTTTTACATACCAAATATATTACAAACGATTCAGCTGGTAGTGATGGGTTTTGGCGCAACGTGCATACTATTTTTGATCTATAAAATTTGGAGAAATAGATAATAAGATAGCGTTTTCAAAAAATTAGATGAATATCGAAATACAAAATAGATATAAGATTAAAATACCATTTGATCGACTTACGGCAAAAAATTAAATAACAATATAGCAATTCTAGTAGCTAAAAAATTAGCTGAGATTCAACCAACAATCACAATTCGATAAAAATGAATTTAAATTATACATTTGAAGTCCTGAATTTAGAAGAAAACAAACTGATTTTAAGTTCTAAAAAAATAGAGAGTAGAGAAATTTTATTTACTGAATTAGATTCAATTTATATCTCTGTAAATAAATTCCCTTCATTTTCTGAATGTGTACCACTTTTATTTTCAATTGTAATTATCGCTTCATTCCTTTTGTATCTATCGCTTGACCTAATCTTATTTTTACCACCTTTAATAATTATCGTTTCTATTGCAAAAATGACCAGCTACAAAAGTTACGAATTAAAAATTCGTTTGAAAAATGGCACATGTTTGAAAAAGCAAGTACCATTAAAATTAAAACATGAAACGATTGATATTGTTAATGAAGTTCGAAAAGAAATTTATAATTATAAAATTAATAGCTAAAATAATAGTCGTATCAAGTACTTCTAATAAATGGTAGCTTCTTCTCATGAACCGATTTAAAAGTAAAACGTCATTATTATTTTAAAACAGTATATTTAGACAAAAACTATATCAAGTAGTTTTCTTCCTTTTAATAAATAAAAAGCGTTAATTTGAATCATCTATTAAAGGAACATCTCCATAAATGAAACCTCACTTTTTCCTCCTGCTTTTTCTAATTTACTCTGTTGGATTCTCACAAACGACACTCCTATCTTGGAACCTAGAAAATTTTGGCAAATCAAAATCAGAAGAAACGATAAATTATATCGCCAGTACATTAAGATGCTATGATATTATTGCTATACAGGAAGTTGTTGCTGGTTACGGCGGTGCTCAAGCAGTTGCAAAACTAGCCGATGAACTTAATCGTAAAGGAGAAAAATGGGATTATGTGATTAGTGATCCAACAAGCAGTAGTGCTTATAAAACGGAGCGCTACGCTTTTATTTGGAAATCGAGCAAAATTAAGAAAATTGGGAGCGCTTGGCTCGAAAAAAAATACCATTTGGAGATTGATAGAGAGCCTTATTTTTGCACGTTTCAATATGAGAGCAAGCAATTTACAGTTGCTAATTTTCACGCGATTACCAAAAATAAACAGCCCGAAACAGAGATTAAATATTTCAAATTTATACCAGCAGAATATCCTACCTTGAATTTAATTTTCGCAGGAGATTTTAATTGTCCGCAATCGCATACCGTTTTTAATCCTTTGAAAAAAATGGGTTATCAATCGATTTTGGAGAACCAGAAAACCTCATTGAAAAAAGAATGTAAAAACGAGAAATGCTTAGCTTCAGAATTTGACAATATGTATTATAATGACTCCAAAATCAACAGCATAAATTCCGGAATTATTTCGTTTTATAAAAATTTCAATTCACTTCAAGAAGCTAGAATAATTTCGGATCATATTCCTATTTGGTTTGAATTTTCCTTGAATTAACTACTCAAAAACTTCAAAATTATCCCCGTCAAAACTGGCAAAAAACATAGTGGGATGTGAGTCTTGGTGATACACATTTCCATTATTATCGATAGCAATTGCACCTGCAAAACCATCATACGGTTTGAGTTCTTCGAAGGTTTTAGTAAAGGCTTCTTGCAAAGAAAAACCATCAGTAACTCTGGTCACAATTTTTGCAGCTGTAGCATTGCTCACAATGTCCTCTCCCACTCCAGTTAAACTTACCCCGCAAAATGCATTGGCATAATTTCCTGCAACCGTTGCCGAATCTGAGATTCTTCCTGGAATTTCGAAACCTTTTCCTCCTGTAGAGGTGGCAACCGCAATTTTATTATTTTTATCTAATGCCACACAACCCACAGTTCCTGTTCCGCTGGCTTTTAGTTTTGCTTCAAATTCAGTTCGACGTTGTGGAATTTCAGTTGAAAAAGCAGGAAACCCATTTTGTCTAGCAAAATTAGTGGCTCCACTTCCGCCCAGCACTCTATCGTCATATTCCATCAATAATTGAGCAACTTGAACTGGATTTCGAACTTCTTCAATATTGATAACGCCACTCATTTTCTGAGTTTCACCATCCATTATTGCCGCACTCATTCTGATTTTTCCGTCGCTTTGTATTTGGGAACCAATTCCTGCATTAAACAACTCATCATCTTCAAGTAATGAAACAGCAAAAACCACCGTTTCTACTGCAGAATGCGTTTTTAAAAATTCATAAGAATCTTTAGCGATTCTCTCTAAGGCATTTTGCTTGGCTACTTTTGTCTCGTGATTGGTTGATGATTCCGAAAAAAAACCACCATGTATAATTATTTTCAAAGTAAAAATTTAAAGTTAAAATCAGTGTTAAAGTAAAAAGCGTCCAACAAATTTATAAATATGAAGTATCCATTTCCTTTATCTTTCATCAATGATATTGTCAGATCTAAAATTAAGTGTATTGCGAAGAATGAATATGCATTTTATGCGTTTCAAGATTATAAGTATCAAATTTACTCATGACATGTGTCACTAAATGCGAAATTGAAATGGGTTGACCTAATTCAACTTGTGTCAAATTCGTGTCTTTTATCTCACGCCCATCTACTAAAATTACTAACCCGGAACCTATCGCCTCCATATCCTTGTTATTCGTAATCAATAAACCAGTGTCCTCTCCAAGTCCAATTCCCAGTATTCTAGGATTGCCAACAACTGCTTGAAAAAGCCTTCCTATTCTTCCGCGTTGTACAAAATGCGTATCAATAATTACCCCATCTATCAATCCTAATCCGCTACTAATTTTCACTTCACCTTTCAATAAAGCTTCTGAACTACTTCCTTGGTAAATCATATTATTAGAAGCTGCCGCTGCTCCCGCAGATGTTCCTGCATAAATAAATTCTTCGTTGTGGTACTTATCCAATAAAATATCATGAAAAGGCGTCCCTCCAAGTATCGATGACAATCGCAATTGATCTCCTCCAGTAAACATCACAATATCGGCCGCTTTTAAACGATTTAAAATAGTCTCATCCGATGCTTGTTCTCTTCGTACAATGTCAAGTATATCAATGTTTTTAGCATTCAAATATGCAAATGCTTTAATATATTCAGGACCAATTTCTTTTGGAATAACCGAAGCTGTTGTAATGACTTCTATACGAGAATTCTCTTTATGCTTTGATTCATTAATAATCCTTTTCAAAATGCCAGTTTCAAAAAAATTTAAATTGCTTACCGCATTTTTATCCAAATTGGTTTCAGTAAAACTTCCTTTATCTACCGCACCTCCTATTATTATAAGTTTTCCTAATATATTCATTTTGTAAAAATAACCAAAAAGATAAAAGAAGCACTTGAACTTTACTATTTTTTTGAATAATTTTAGGCCTTACACTATTTGTTAATTTAAAAATAATAAATTTTGATTTGGATTTATAAAACTATACTTTAGGTGCATAATATTGTATTTTTATCACAAACTTACTTGTGTATTAGGCCTCAATTCTAATTTCATAATTCATTTTAAATAAAAACAATTTACAATATCACAAAATCATTTTGTTTAAAAAATCAATATTTCCGTTTATGAAAATAGTAAAAGTACAAGCCCTTCGTGGACCAAATATTTGGAGCATACAAAGAAAAAAATTAATCCAAATGCGATTGGATTTGGAGGAAATGGAACAATTCCCAACAAATAAAATCGACGGATTTAGAGAACGGATCGAAGCCATGTTTCCTAGCATGATTGAACATCGCTGTTCTGAAGGATGTCGTGGTGGTTTTTTTTCCAGAGTGGAACGCGGTACGTGGATGGGCCACGTAATTGAACATATTGCACTCGAAATTCAATCGTTAGCAGGTATGGAAACCGGATTTGGAAGAACTCGTGAAACCAAAACTCCTGGAACTTATAATGTTGTTTTCAGTTATACAGAAGAAAATGTAGGACTATTTGCTGCTGAATCTTCCGTTGCAATCGCCGAAGCCTTAATCGCTGGAACCGAATATGACTTAGAGGCCGATTTACAAAAAATGCGTGAAATTCGTCAAATTGTTCGTCTTGGACCAAGTACCGCGAGCATAGTGGAAGAAGCAGTTGCACGAGATATTCCGTGGATTCGTTTGGGTACTAATTCATTAATTCAATTGGGTTACGGTATAAATCAAATGCGCTTTCAAGCGACAATCACTTGCAAAACGAGTAACATTGCGGTGGGTATCGCCTGCAACAAAGAAGAAACCAAACGTATGTTACACGGTGCTTCAATTCCTGTCGCAAGTGGAAGTATATGTTCCGAAGAAGCTGAGTTAGAAGCAACCATTAAACAAATTGGTTATCCAATTGTAATAAAACCATTGGATGGAAATCACGGAAAGGGAGCTTCTATTAATGTAAACAATTGGGAAGACGCAAAATCTGGTTTGGCTTTCGCCAAAGAATACAGTCGAAGAGTGATTGTAGAAAAATTCATCATAGGATTTGATTTCAGGGTTTTGGTAATTGACAATAAACTAGTGGCTGCTGCCAAAAGAGTTCCAGCCCATGTGATCGGGGATGGTAAAAACAATATTCAAGAATTGATTAATATTGTAAATTTAGATCCAAACAGAGGATACGGTCACGAAAATGTACTAACTGAAATTACTGTAGACAGAGATACTTTGGATTTATTGGACCGATTAAAATACACCTTAGAAACGATTCCTGAAAGTGGTGAAATCTTATATTTAAAATCTACTGCAAATTTAAGCACAGGCGGTACTTCTGTAGATGTAACCGACCTGATGCATCCTGAAAATATTTTTCTTGCCGAAAGAATTTCAAGAATAATTGGTCTGGATATTTGTGGTGTAGATATTATGGCAGAAAACCTTACCCAACCTTTGAAAGAAAATGGCGGAGTTATACTTGAAGTCAATGCTGCACCGGGTTTCCGTATGCACTTGGCTCCATCCGAAGGTTTACCTAGGAATGTAGCATCGCCTGTTATCGATATGTTGTATCCTCCGGGAAAACAAAGTCGAATTCCTATTATTGCGATTACAGGAACTAATGGAAAAACTACAACTACCCGACTTATAGCTCATATTGTAAAAAATAATGGATACAAAGTTGGATTTACCACATCAGATGGGATTTATATTCAAAATCACATGATGGAAAAAGGAGATACAACAGGACCACTTAGCGCCGAGTATATTCTCAAGGATCCAACGGTAGAATTTGCTGTACTAGAAACTGCCCGTGGCGGAATTCTGCGTTCAGGTTTAGGTTTTAGTCGTTGCGATATCGGAATTATAACTAATATTCAAGAAGATCATTTGGGTTTAAGTGATATTCACACACTTGACGATTTAACAAGAGTAAAAGCAACAGTTGTAAAAAGTATCAAGAAAGACGGTTGGGCAATTTTGAATGCGGACGATGAATATTGTATAAAAGTAGGAGCTGATTTAAATTGTAATGTGGCTTATTTCAGTTTGAGTGAAGATAATCCTTTAATTAAAAAATTGTGCTCTGAAGGAAAAACAGTTGCAGTCTATGAAAATGGTTTTATTACCGTCAAAAAAGGAGAGTGGAAAATCCGTATCGAACGCGCAAGTCACGTTCCTTTAACGATGGGAGGAAAAGCTAAATTTATGATTGCCAATGTGCTTGCTGCAACTTTGGCAAGTTATTTATGGGGATTTAAAACCGAAGATATCAGTTTGTCATTACAAACTTTTATTCCAAGTGCCGCACAAACTCCGGGTCGTATGAATATTTTTGAATTCAAAAAATTCAAGGTATTAATTGATTTTGCTCATAATCCTTCTGGTTATAAAGGCATTGAGGATTATTTACAAAGTGTTGATGCAACCAAAAAAATTGGAATTATCGCAGGTGTTGGTGATCGCCGCGACGAAGACATCAAAGAATGTGCTTCGATTGCCGCGAGGATGTTTGACCACATTATTATTCGTCAGGAAAAATACCTTAGAGGAAGAACCGAAGAGGAAATTATAAATTTAATCCTTGAAGGAATTAAAAATTCTGGTAAAGTGATAACTTATGAGATAATCCCTAAAGAAACGGAAGCGATTAGACATGCTATTGATTGTGCTGAAGAAGGTAGTTTTATCACGGCGCTAAGTGATGTAGTCACGAACGCCATAGGTATTGTACAAGAATATTTAGACAAAGAAAACGAGAGTGAAATTCTATAATATTTCTCTTTAAATAACAAAAGCCACTTTAACAGGTGGCTTTTTTTTGGTGTCATTATTAACTTTAAACCCAATAAATCATGATTTACTTTAGGAGCTATTTCCTGCTATCCGCTATATCTTTTTCACTTGTTCTCGATACTCGCTTTTCAAGCGAACTCGAACTGACGTGAAAAAGGATACCGCTGTTATCAGGGCTAGAAAAACAGTCGTTGCAAATAATTTAAATATCTAAAAAATTGACATCCCAGTTTTAGTGGTCAATAACTCTAAAGCATTCATTCCCAACTCTGAATTTCCTTTTTCGTTAAGTCTGGGACTCCATGTAGCAACCACAAAATTTTTAGGATACAAAGCCGCAATTCCGCCGCCAATTCCGCTTTTACCGGGCAATCCCACTTTATAAGTGAATTCTCCTGACTCATCATAGAAGCCACAAGTTTGCATTAAAGCATTGAGTCTTTTTACTTGACTTTTGGAGACTATTTGCTTTCCGGCTTGGGTTTTTCCTTCATTGGCAAGAAAGAAAAAAGAATGCGCCAATTCTTTACAGGTCATTTCAATGGAACATTGATGGAAATAAAAATCCAAAACCGTTTCAACATCATTATCTATAGTACCAAATGATTTCAAAAAATTGGCCAAAGCCGCATTTCTAAAACCAGTTTCTTTTTCAGACTGCGCCACTTTTAAATTAAAATCAATAGTTGGACTACCGGAAATCATTCGGATAAAGTTTAAGAATTCTTCTTTAGGATTTTTTAAATGTGACACCAATATATCCGCAATAACTATTGCTCCGGCATTAATAAACGGGTTTCTTGGAATTCCTTTTTCGTATTCCAGTTGCACTAAGGAATTAAACGGATCACCTGATGGCTCTACGCCAACTCTTTTCCACATTTTTTCATCCAAAAAAGAAAAAGCTAATGTCAAAGTCAATGCTTTGGAAACACTCTGAATGGAAAACTTTTCGTTACTGTCACCTATGCCAAAATCTTCTCCATTAATAGTCGTTAAATGAATTCCGAATTTATTTGGATCTACTTTAGCCAATTCGGGAATGGTTTTGGCGACTGTTCCAATAATAGGAGCTGCTTTAGCTTCTTGATAAATTTCCTGTAAAATTAAAGAGTAGTCCATGCGTTCAATAGCGTTGAAAGAATTTTGTAAAGTAAAATATAGGACTATGTTTTCTGTTTTTTCTTCCTTGCTGCAGGAAACAAGACATTATTCAAAATCAATCGATATCCCGGAGAATTGGGATGCAAATCCAAAACTGTCGGCGGATCACCCACTTGGTGCTGAAAATCCTCGGGATCGTGACCTCCATAAAACGTATACATACCTTTTCCTTTTTCGCCATGAATGTATCGCGCTTCACCGTTCAGTTCACAAGTTCCCATAACCAAAACATTAGATTTTATAAGGGCAGTATCGAATGAAGTGGTTTGTCCCATAAAACCTTTTACAAGTTGCGTATGATTTTGACATAACATACTTGGAATTGGATCCCATTTTGCCGAAAATTCCATCAAAGTAAAATAATCTTTCTCCATTGGAATTCTTCTTTTCAAAGTCATATCAATGTCTGAAAACTCATATTGTTCTGGTCTTCGCTCTAAAATAAAATCTTTAAAAGCAAAGGTATTGCTATAATTAATCTTTGATTGATAATTGGGAGCACTGGCATCGCCATCAAACATGGGTTCGCAAATATCAACACCATCCGCCGCCAAAGCAATATCAAAACTATCGGTCGCGGAACACATGGCAAACATGAATCCGCCACCTATAACGAAGTCTCTAATTTTTTTAGCAACCGCTCCTTTTTCTTGAGATACTTTTGCGTATCCTAATTTTGCCGCCAAAGCTTCAGCATCTTTCTTTTGCTCAATATACCACGGTGCATTTCTGTAAGCACCAAAAAACTTACCATATTGACCGGTAAAATCTTCATGATGTAAATGCAACCAATCATAAAGCAGCAGTTGGTCGCTTAAAACTTCTTCATCATAAATAGGCGTAAATGGAATTTCGGCATAAGTCAAAACCATTGTCACAGCATCATCCCAAGGTTGTTTTCCTTTGGGTGTATAAACAGCAATTTTCGGGGCTTTTTCCAGAATAACTGTTTCCATATTTTGCGAAGGACTAGAAATTTCATCTAAAATTCTGGCTTCTTCGCTATCGGAAAGGATTTCAAAACTTACTCCCCGAATCTGACATTCTTTGCGTATTTCAGGCGCATCGGGTAATAGAAATGATCCTCCACGATAATTCAGTAACCAGCTCGCCTTATAATTTTTGTCTAAACACCAATAGGTAATTCCGTATGCTTTAAGATGGTTTTGTTGCGTAGTTTCATCCATCGGCAACAAAATAAAAGAGGCTTTTGCGGCAATGGAAAGTAAAAAAAAGAATATATACACGAATCGTTTGGTCATTACATTTAGCTTAAAAGATATAAAGTAGCCATTTAAAGTAATCAAATTTAATCATTTATTTAGTCAATAAAAATAACAAGCATCCTATTTAAGATTTAAAATGTCTAATTCCCTTTATAAAATATTTTGTCCATTTAAAAAAAACTAAAAACACGTATAATTACGTATATGCAAGAAAAGTATAATTTATAATTTAGCTAATCGAATTTAAATAAATCTAGTAAATGAAAAATTTTGTGATGAGTCTAAACGAAAATAATAGCCCATTTAATGGCATGAACATTATTAAAAAAATAGGATTGTGTTTATTGGTTGCACTAATTATAACCTTTTATATATTATGTTTTCAATTTCTCAGTATTTAATACTATTCTAATTGATAATATAAGTATTTTTTCAAAATGTACTTTGCCTTATTCTTCGAGGACTATGATTTCATTTTGAATGGCATAAACTACCAATCCAGCTATATTTCTGGATTCTGTTTTAAGTAATAAATTATTTCGATGTCCCTCAACAGTACGTGGACTTATAAAAAGTTGCCTGCCTATTTCTACCGTATTTTTCTGTTTGCAAATGAGTTGTAGTACTTCAATTTCACGGCTAGTCAGAAAATTAATGTCAAAATTACTTTTGGTTTTCTTAACAGTTAAGACGTCATCTTGAATGATTTTCATCACATAATCTGTGTAATAAAACCCTTTTATTGCAACCTCGTTTATGGTTGTTATTAATTCTTGTGGAGTAGCATTTTTAATAAGATAAGAAACTGCCCCCACATCAATCATATTTGCCACAAAAGATTTCGAATCATAACTGGTTAACGCAATAATTTTGATTTCCGGGAAATCTTTGTGTATGATTTTTGTGGCTTCAACACCGTTTATCTCTGGCATTTTTAGATCCATTATAATAATATCAGGAAAAATAGCCGTCTCTTTTAAGAAAGTTATAAGTTCACTTCCATTCGAGGCTTCGAATATTATTTCTAAATTTTTCTCTCTTTGCAACAAGAAAGAAATCCCTTTTCGGAACAGGATTTCGTCATCGACTAAAACTATTTTAATAGAATCATTCATACTTTAAAAATTAAATACAACTGTAATTCCTTTGTTAATCTGCGAATCTATTGTGATCACGCCATTTAAAAAAGCGATCCTACTTTCAATATTTTTCATCCCAAGTCCTTTCTGATTTATACTGTTTTTTAAATCAAATCCAATTCCGTTATCAGAATACCGACAGGTTTTTACATTATTGTTTTCTTCAAAAAGAATGGAAACTATGCTCGCTTTTCCATGACGCAATGAATTATTCATTAATTCTTGTAACACTCTAAAAACATGCAAATGCTTGTCCTTATCTGAATCATTAAACTGAACATTATTCTGGTAATTGACCTCTACTGATTTACTGCTGCAAAATTCCAAACATAGTTCTTCGACACCGGCATGAAGACCAAATTTATCTAAAACTGGAGGTAACAAACCATGAGCAATTTTCCTCGAGTTGTCCAATGCTTTACCCGTAAGATTGATAATATTCCCTGTAATTTCTTTTACTTCTGCTTCTGACAAGTTGGGCGTCGTTAGCAAATGACTATTCAACGAAACGATATTAAGTTTAGAACTAATATCATCGTGTAAATCCTGAGCTATTCGTTTACGTTCGTCTTCTTGAGTAATAATTACGGCACTTAAAAGCTCTTTTTGATACTGGATTTCTAAATCTTTTTTTTCCAATTCCTTTTGGATAATTTTCTTTCTCGAAAAATAAAAAAATAGGACTAAAACCACAGACATTATTATAAAAAATGCCGAGGTATATAAAATGATTGCAACAATTTCTTTTTCGTATGCCTGATTCATCATCATCACTTTTATTATTGACCTGTCTTATTTGAAAAACTCTTTTTCCACTCTACAAATACAAAAAATTGGTAAACAATGTATAAAAAAGCATTCAAAGTCCATGTAATATAGCTCATTGTAGGACTTAATTTCGCTGTTAAATTCCCTACAAGAAATAAAATGGTACTTCCAAATAAATACATTAGAATTCCCGTATTGATGTAATAGAACTCTTTTTTTCCATTTAACATATTGTAAAAATGAAAGGTAGCAAACACAATTAGCAAAAAGGAGGTAATTACTATTTCGAATAAATTGAATGCAAAAAACAAACTGGAATCATACCCGTACTGGATCGTTAAAGCCAATAAACCGATGACAAAACTAATCTGGATTATTTTTTTTTGATGAGTATCCTTTAAAATCGACAGGTAAAAAAAACTCAGTATAATAAACTGTCCTATAAAATAAAAATGGGATAAGAATAGATTGTGAATATGTAGTCTTTTTAATATCCCCGATAAAACTTCAATAATTAAAATTATCCCCAAATATCCAGTAAAAATTCTAAAGGCTCTTCCTTGATTGGGAAAGCCTTTTATAAACAGGATTAGATTAAGCAGTAAAATTAATTCTCCGATATATACAAATAAATAATACATTTAGTTGTAAACATTTAAAGGGCTATTTGGGTCACCCTCTGGTGGACAAAGTTGAGTAAAATCATAAATACTATCAGCTACTACAGTATTATTTTCAACATCAAGCTTCGTGATCATATCTACATAAATTTTTGTTTCAGGATCGTATTTAGTACCTACAATCATTAATTTTTCAACGCCTTTATCATCCACACCAATATAAGCTCTCACAGCATCTATACCTTCAGTCAAGACTTCCTGAATGTCTTTTTTTGGAATTAGAAAAGCATGCACCTGATGATGTTTATTGTATTGACCCTCTACTTTAGACCAACGCTTAGCCCAGCGTTGTGCTTCATCAAGTGATATTGCGTTTGTTATTTTATTTGGGGCTATGTTTTCAGTAAAATTTTCTTCAGACATATTTCTACGTAATTTAAAATAAAAACAATTATTCGCTAAACTACTAATTAATTATACCTTAACAAAACAAATTGCCTATTTATACTATTAAAAAAAAGCCTAAATCATTTCAATGATTTAGGCTTTTCTAGTGGTACTATATAAGAACCAAAAAATTTATTTTATTTTTCTAAAACGGGACATCACTATCGTCATCATCATTCAAATTACTTCCAAAAGCTTCATTTGCCGAAGGAAAAGATTTGGTTATAAAAGCGTTTTCATCATGATTCATTTTTGAAGGCAAATCATCATAACCGCCACTGTGATCTTCCAGGTTATCAAATTTACCCAGATTTCCTATAAACTTCAAACGAACGTTTTCTAAACTACCATTCCTGTGCTTGGCAATAATAAATTCGGCTTGACCAGCAGTTGGTGATTGTTCATCATCATCCCACTCGTCAATTTTATAATATTCAGGTCGATAAATAAACGAAACAATATCAGCATCTTGCTCGATTGCACCCGATTCACGTAAATCGGAAAGCAATGGTCTTTTACTGGATCCACGAGTCTCAACAGCACGCGACAACTGAGAAAGTGCAATTACGGGAACATTTAGTTCCTTTGCCAATGCTTTTAAGTTTCTGGAAATGGTCGAGATTTCCTGTTCACGGTTTCCTCCTCCTTTTCCGTTTCCACCGGCCGTCATCAATTGCAAATAATCTACAATAATAATTTTTACATCATGTTGTGAAACCAAACGTCTTGCTTTTGCTCTTAAATCAAAAATGGAAAGCGACGGTGAATCATCAATATATAGTGGTGCTTTTTCTAAGTCTTTTACTTTGGTACTTAATTGCTCCCATTCATGTTTTTCTAATTTTCCAGTTCTAAGCTTTTCAGACGACAAGCCAGTTTCAGATGAAATCAATCTTGTAATCAACTGAACAGAGGACATCTCTAGCGAAAATAAGGCGACCGCTTTCCCTGAATCTATCGCAACGTTTCTTGCCATAGAAAGTACAAATGCCGTTTTACCCATACCCGGTCTCGCCGCAATAATAATTAAATCACTTGGTTGCCACCCTGAAGTAACTTTGTCTAATTTTTCAAAACCAGTTTCTACTCCACTTAATCCCTCTTGACCGGCAATTTCTTCAATTCGTTTTTTGGCTTGCAATACTAAACTCTGAGCCGTTTCGGAACTTCTTTTTACATTTCCTTGAGTAACTTCGTATAATTTAGATTCGGCTTTATCTAATAATTCAAAAACATCAGTCGTTTCATCGTAGGATTCTTCAATGATTTCTGATGAAATCCGAATCAAACTCCGTTGAATGTATTTTTGAAGAATAATTCTCGAGTGAAATTCGATATGAGCCGAAGAGGAAATCTTTTGCGTAAGCTGGATTAAGTAAAAATCACCGCCCGCTAAATCTAATTTCGCATTTTTTCTAAGTTGGGCAGAAACGGTCAATAAGTCAATAGGCTGCGTTTCTGTAAAAAGCTGAACAATAGCTTCAAAAATATATTTATGTGCATCTTTATAAAATGCGTCAGGCTGTAAAATGTCAATTACATCATCAACCCCTTTTTTATCAATCATCATGGCACCAAGGACTGCCTCTTCCAAATCTAAAACTTGAGGAGGTAATTTCCCTTTTTCCAGGTTTATTATTGTTGATTTATCGATCTTTACTGGGTTTATGTTTTTGAAGTTTTCCATGTAGCGAAAGTAGCTAAAATTAAAAAATTATAGTGTTTGAGTTGTTACGAATAAATGTTGATAAGTAACTATTTTTTGTTTATAACCAAAAAAAAATCCGTCTCGTTTGTCAACGAGACAGATTAAATTTAATTTCATAAAAATTTATTCCTTGTACTCGCCCATTTTACTGTATTTATCCATTCTTTGGGCAATTAATTCCTCTGTTGATAAGTCTTTCAATTCATTAAAACCTTTCATTATATATTGCTCCACGGTTTTGAAAGCAGTTTGTCTATCGTAATGCGCTCCACCTAATGGTTCCGGGATAATATCATCGACTAATTTTTGTTTTTTCATGTCAGTGGAAGTTAATTTCAAAGCTTCAGCAGCTTGCTCTTTATACTCCCAACTTTTCCAAAGAATAGAAGAACATGATTCCGGTGAAATAACAGAATACCATGTGTTTTCCATCATGTATACTCTATCTCCCACACCTATTCCTAATGCTCCACCTGATGCTCCTTCTCCAACAATAACCGTAATAATTGGCACTTTTAAACGAACCATTTCAAAAATGTTTCTAGCAATTGCTTCACCTTGTCCGCGTTCCTCTGCTTCAAGACCTGGATAGGCTCCCGGAGTATCAACTAAAGTCAAAACAGGAATGCCAAATTTCTCTGCCATTTTCATCAATCGCAATGCTTTGCGGTACCCTTCCGGATTCGCCATTCCGAAATTGCGGAACTGACGCGTTTTAGTATTAAATCCTTTTTGTTGACCTACAATCATAAAAGACTGACCATCAATTTTTCCTAAACCACCAATCATGGCTTTATCATCTTTAAAACCTCTGTCACCAAAAAGTTCCAGGAAAGTTTCGCCACATAGCGCCCGAACATGGTCCATTGTATAAGGACGGCTTGGGTGTCTCGATAGTTGAACACGTTGCCAAGCTGTTAAATTTTTATAAATACTCCTTTTAGTTTCTTCTAGTTTTTTGTTGATTTGCTTGCAAGTATTCGTTACATCAACATCTGATTCTTGACCAATAACTAGACATTTATCTAACTGATCTTCTAGTTCTTTTATTGGAAGTTCAAAATCTAAATATTCCATAGGATTTCTACGTTTTGTTTTTAATTCGAACGGCAAATATAAAATTTTAAATCGTTCAAAATGGCTATTTTCTAATTTATGTCTCCTACTACACTTTGTAAAGGATAAATATTGGATTATAAATCCTACGAAAGCTACATTTACTTTCTTTTCGAAAATTAAAAATAGAGGCTTAACTAATTCAATTTGAATGCCTTTTGGATTATAAATTAGTTCTTCTTTGCTGCTACTTCTTTTCTGGATTGATAGGCTTTTAAATATTCCCCTTTTGGAGTCCCATCATCAAACGAGCTGAATTTTATTAGTGTTCGTACTCCCTGACGCGCGGCTTCATTGGTGAAATTTTCATACTCAATTCGGTACAGTGCGGAATACATTTCGGCACGACCGATACCATGATAACAATGGATCAAGACCGGATAATTATCCTTGTTGTCCATTATTTTAAAAAACAGGTCCAAATTTTCTTGTTTTGGAACCTGATCGGAACCATTATTAAAATAGTTAACGCCTTTGATTTTAGATACGACCTCTTTTTCAGCGGTTAACTCCGCAGGGATTTCAGGATTATTTTTTAAATCTGTCGTTCCCGGAAAACGCAAATCAACAATAGATTTTATATGATATTTGGTAACATAACTTTCTAATTCCTCCGGCGGAATAACCCCAGATTTGTATACTTTTCCTTCCGTAATCGTCTCAAAATTATGATTGATATTCATATCATAAATCTCTTTCCCCACAAAGAATAAAATTATAGCAAGTATTGAAAACCCTATTATCTTTTTATTTTTTTCCATAGTACAAAGGTCTGATTTAATATTGGAATAGAGCTGTTTAACGCGGAGTTTCGATTCAACTACTTGTTTTATATAATCATAAAATAAAGCCCATGGAAAGAAACAATAAATAATAAACCTGTTGGGTCCAGTTCAATTTTTTTTTACCACATAGAAAAATAGTTTTTGTGGATTTTGAAAGTTGTTTTCACCCTATATAAAGAAAACATAGCTACGTGAACCTAATCATTGGGCTATTCATCTCTTTTTTTCTACATTTCGATCTGGTTAAATTTTATGTTCAGTTATCAACGTCTATTCTTTATAATTACACCCAACGGGAAAATTACAAATTTTTTAAAAAAAACTAGTACCAAAAAACCAATTTAATCGTCTTTTTTATAATGTTTAATCACGCCATTTAGGATGACGGTGATGACAATTATTACGGCTCCAATATAAAATTCAACACTCATTTTTTCTTTTCCTCCAAGGATAAAATACGCCAAAACAATTCCATAAACCGGTTCTAAATTGGTAGTCAACATTACCGTATACGGCGTCAGTTTTTGCATGACTTTTACTGATGCTGTAAAAGCATAAGCCGTACAAATAGAAGCTAAAATCAGAATTAAAATCCAATTATTGGCTGTTAAAACAAAGAAATCTAAAGAGAATTTTTGTTGAAATATAAAGTAAATGGTGATAAAGAAAACACCGGCCAGAAATTCATAAAAAGAAATAACCGAAGGATCGTGGTTTTCTATTAATTTCCCATTCATAAGGGTAAACAAAACACCTAATATAATGGCCACCAACGCATACAACATGCCTTCTAAGTAATTCACCTCAACTTTCATAATCAGTCCAAGACCGGCAATGATAATGAGTCCAAAAAACACTTCATACCAAAGCACTTTTCTGCCATAAAAAATAGGTTCCAAAATCGAAGCAAAAAAAGCGCCCAACGAGAAAACCGAAAGCGTAATCGAGACATTTGAAACATGAATAGCTTTGAAAAAAAAGATCCAATGCAGCGCTATCAATAAGCCCACAAAAATCAATTTCAGAAAAGATTTCATTGGAATCCGAAATGATTTCTTTTTGAATATAATAAACAGCGATAAAAAGGCACTGGCAAAAAACATTCGATACCAAACTAAAGCATCGGCAGTTATGGTGATTAAAGCGCCTAAAATGGCGGTAAAACCCCAAATAAAGACAATCAAATGGAGGTTTAAGTAACTCTTGAGTTTATCGTTTTGCATTCCGTAATAAATAAATGGCTAATATCCCAAAACCAACATTGGGCAACCAAACGGCCAAAAATGGGGGAATACTCGATTTCTCTGCCAATACTCCAAATATTTTATCAAAGAAAACAAAGGCAAAAGCCAATGCAATTCCTATGGCAAGATTTATTCCCATTCCGCCTCGACGTTTCATCGATGATACCGAAACTGCAATAATCGTAAGAATAAAGGCTGATACCGGAACACTAAATTTTTTGTACAAAACCACTAAATAGACATTGATGTTCGAGGAGCCACGCTTTCGTTCTTTGTCAATAAATTTGATTAATTTATTCAAAGTCAAAGTCTCGGCAATATAGACCACAGGTGCTAAATCTTCTAAATCAAAATTAAACTTCGCTAATTTTTCCGGTGCCTTTTCAATTTTATCATTCAATACCCCGACTGTTCTTTTGGTATAATCATACATCGTATAATTGCGCGTCTTTGGGTTCCATTTTATTCTGCTTGCGGTAATTTTGTAAACTAATTTTTGCTCTTTAAATTTCTCCAATGAAAAATTAAAAGCAATCTTAGACAATGGATTAAAGCTATTAACATAGATAAATTCAGTATCGCTAATTTGTCTGTAAACATCAGTGTCATCGCCTCGCATGGCTTCTCTTCCTCCCGTTTTCAAATAGGTGTATCTAAAGTTATTGAAGCCTTCGCTGGCTTTTGGAACAATAAAAAATCCCATCAATAAAACAAAAACCGAAACAATGGAAGCGCCAATCACGTAAGGTCTTAAAAATCGGGTAAACGAAATACCCGAACTTAAAACAGCAATAATCTCGGTGTTATTAGCTAATTTTGAAGTAAACCAGATAATCGATAAAAACAAAAAGATCGGAAATAAGGAATTTGCAAAATAAATCGTGAAATTATAATAATAGATGGCAATTTCCACAAACGGAACTTTATTCTCCAACATGAAATTGATCTTTTCCGAAACATCAATAACAATTCCTATAGGTATGAACATTAACAACATAGCCGAAAACGTGGCTAAATATCTTTTTAGGATGTATTTGTCTATTATTGTTAACATAAAGGTTTATTGGGTTAATCGTTTATTTGGTTATTCGTTAAAATGGTGAATCGGTTATTCGTTAATTTTGTTATTCGGTTTAACAGTTAAACGCTTAAACAGTTAAATCAATTAATAGGTTATTCGGTTAAACAAATCAACGAATAAACAAATCAACGAATTTACAATCTTTGGCTCATATTCTTCACCATCATTTCTTTCCAAGGTTTGAAATCGCCTGCTAAGATATGTTTTCTAGCCTCACGAACCAACCACATATAAAACCCAAGATTATGAATCGTGGCAATTTGTTTCCCTAGGTATTCATTGGCAGCAAAAAGGTGACGCAAATACGCTTTGGTGTATTCCGTATCTACATAAGTGATGGCCATTTCGTCGATAGGAGAAAAATCATCCGCCCATTTTTTGTTTTTGATATTTATAGAACCGTTCGCCGTAAAAAGCATTCCGTTTCTGGCGTTACGCGTAGGCATCACACAGTCAAACATGTCGATTCCAAGCGCAATATTTTCGAGAATATTTATTGGAGTTCCCACGCCCATCAGGTAACGCGGTTTGTCTTCGGGTAAAATTTCACAAACTACTTCCGTCATCGCGTACATTTCCTCTGCCGGTTCCCCAACTGAAAGTCCACCGATGGCATTTCCCTGTTGATTGGAATTCGCAATATATTCGGCTGATTGTCTTCGTAAATCTTTGTACGTACTTCCCTGAATAATTGGGAAAAACGTCTGGTCGTAACCGTATTTCAATGGCACTTTATCCAAGTGACTGATGCAACGGTCTAACCAGCGATGCGTCATGTGCATGGAGCGTTGTGCATAACGGTAATCGCAAGGATAAGGCGTACACTCATCAAAAGCCATGATAATATCGGCACCTATGGTACGTTGAATTTCCATGACATTCTCTGGCGTAAAAAAGTGGTACGAACCGTCAATATGCGATTTGAACTTCACCCCTTCTTCCTTAATTTTTCGGTTGGCCGAAAGCGAATACACTTGATAACCACCAGAATCCGTCAAAATATTACGGTCCCAGTTCATGAATTTATGCAATCCACCGGCTTTCTCCAGAATTTCAGTTTGCGGACGCAAGTATAAATGATAGGTGTTTCCCAGAATAATATCTGGGTTTATATCTTCTTTCAATTCCCGTTGATGCACCCCTTTTACAGAGGCTACCGTACCCACAGGCATAAAAATAGGTGTTTCAATCACACCGTGATCAGTAGTAATGGTTCCCGCTCTAGCTTTTGACTGCGGGTCTGTTTTCAATAAATCAAACTTCATAGTAACGTTTTTCTACCGATTGTTCGGCGGGCAAAGATAGGTTAATTTGAAAATTAGATAATTAGATAACTGGAAAAATTAATTCAGATTTGGGATTTCCTCACAAAATGGGGCGGTAACACAAAACTTTCTGATGTATGTAAGGAATCGTTAGTATCAACTGTAAAATCAAAAATCATTGATCGACAATCTTAAATCATTTGGGCGTGCCCCTACGTCTCGTCCCAAAAAACGAGACTACGGGTCGGGCTATCCGTTGCAATCTTTTTCTTGTTCTCGATACTTCCGCTAAAAAGCGGAAACTCGAACTGACGAAAAAGGATTTTCACTGCTATCCCTCACGCAAAAAAGCTGCTATACTGCAAGAACCATTGCTGTAATAAAGGAATATTTGTAAAAAAATAGTATCTTTCAATCAGAAAATCAACACGATATGAATTGGGCAGCAAAATTGATACAACACAATAGCGAAAATAGAATTGCCGTTTATTTTGAAAAAAGTCAAGACCTAATTACCCGTATAAAACAAATAGAAGGAGCACGATGGAGTCATCAGAAAACGGTTTGGCACATCCCAGATACAATCGAAAACCGAGAACGTTTCAAGATAGAACCTCCGTCATATTCGCTCCCTTCACCCGAAGGAATTGTTCAAATACAAAAATTCAAACAATGGATGCGTTCCAAACGCTATAGCGAAAGTACCATAACTACCTATAGCGAAGCCTTAAAATCTTTCTTGATTTTCCACAGCGAAAAACCAGTTGTAGAAATCAATAATGAGGACGTGATAATATATAATAACGAGTATATTTTAAAAAACAATCTTTCGGCTTCCTACCAGAATCAAACGGTCAACGCTATCAAATTATTTTTCATAACAGTTAGAGAAACCAAAATCGATATTGACAAAATTCACCGGCCAAAACGAGCTAAACTATTACCTAATGTTTTAAGTAAAGAGGAAATAAAATTAATCTTGAATGCCCACAGCAATATCAAACATAAAATGATGCTATCATTAATTTACAGTTGCGGCTTACGTTGCGGTGAATTATTGGCACTGCAGCCCGTTCATATTGACTCGCAAAGGAATATTGTATTACTCAAAAATGCCAAAGGAAAAAAAGACCGAATTGTACCTTTGAGTCCTAAAATTTTAGAAATGCTGCGTGACTATTATACCGTTTATAAACCAACTGCTTATTTATTTGAAGGACGAGGAACAGGACAACCCTATGACGCTAGGAGTTTGCAACTCATCCTAAAACAAGCCATAGTAAAAGCCAATATTAAAAAGCCCGTTACGCTACATTGGTTGCGCCATAGTTATGCCACTCATTTATTAGAAAGTGGTACGGATTTAAGATATATACAAGAACTATTAGGTCACAACAGTAGCAAAACTACTGAAATCTACACACATGTAAGTACAAAAAGCATTCAACAAATTAAAAGTCCTTTTGATGATTTGTAAGAATTTTTTAATATATTTGAAAATAAATAAAGCGAAACAAAACTTCGCCAATCTACCCAGAATTGGGTGTATATACGAAGTTTTATTTCGCCTATATACTAGTTATCAGCAACCTAAGCTACACTTTGTGGTTAATAGCTTCTGCTTTAAAAATATGAATTAATTCGCCATCCCATAAACACATGGCTATTTTGTCATTAAAATACTTATCACATAATTTTTGTCTTTCATCCATCGTTTTAGGATACCAAAATTTTTCCATTAATTCAATTTCAGTCAACGGTCTATTCATTGCGTATGTAAATTCTTCATCAGTTAAAATATAATCTTTTCCTTTACCGTGTTGCATTGGGTAGTCGTTTGAGTACCCAACTACAAATTTACCTTTCGTATTTACATAGCAATTATAATTATCGCCTTGTGAGTATTTTTCAGCTTTGCACCACGAAATTAACTTATCTTTTATTTCTGGAGTTAAAATATTATTTTCCATTTTGTTTTGTTTTAAATTAGTAATTCGTGGTATGCTGATAACACTCGTTTGCACGCATTGCGGGTCTTGTGGTTCAATCATATTTTTATTTCGCATCATATTTATTTAAGTTAGAAAATTTATCGTTACGAACTCCGCAACGTCGAGCAAGCGAGGGAACGTTAGGAGCAACCGCCAATTGGAGTGGTTAAAAATTATTTAAAAACCAAAATCTTGCTTTATTTACAATAGCTCCTTTCACTTTCTTTTCATCTAATCCGCTTGTTTCTAAAGTATCTTTTTCCTCTTTTAAAATATCGGTTACAATCCATCTTAAAAACTCTCCAATAGATTTTGTTTCAATTGAGATTCCGTTTTCTTTTAGAACTTCCAATCCTTGTTTCAATCTGTTTTCGGTTACTGACAATTCTACAAATTCATTAATACTTTCCATTGCTACAACATCAATTTCGTTTAATACTTTTACTTTTGATGCAGAATGTTTTTCGCCTTTTGATTTGAATTTTAAATCAGGGAAATCTACTGATGTAAAAACAATTCCTTCTCCAATTCCAATATTTCCAAAATGCTTTCCAACAGGGCATTCATTTTCAACATCGATAGTTAATTCAATCAATCTATTTTGAATTAATTCAGGACTATTAAAATCTATTTCAACCTCGGATGTTTTAAATTGGTTAATATTAAATATTTTGTTTTCCTCATCTTTGAATGCTTCAGGAATTTCAACCCATTCATCATCTACTTTTACACCGAAAATCACAAACATTTTTTCCAATCCATTAATAGCAACTCCTTTTTGAACATTTCCACCGCACCATTCTCCATAAATTGCACCAAATTCATTAAATGATAATTTGTTAAAAAACTTATCAAAATCAAGTAAGTGCATTTTATTCATAAATCCAGCATTGTCAGATTCTAATTCTAAAACTCTTTCTCTTGATTGAAATTCTATTTTACCATCAGGATATTTTACAATTCCTGCATTTGTTCCGTGAAGTTTTACAGTTCCTTTAAATTTTAATGTTGGGTAATTTGAATTATGAGAATAAACACTTTCTCCTTTTTCGTCTTTCCCTTGATAATCGTGATTTGTTTTTACAGTTCTAATCACATTTCTAAACTGCTCAATACTTGGGTATTTTTTCATCTTATTCTTGTTTTAATTTGTTAATTGATATTCGTTCGTGGTATGCTCCTAACACTCGTTTGCACGCATTGCGGGTCTTGTGGTTCAATCATACTTTTATTTCGCATCATATTTGTTTTAATTAGAAAGTTTATCGTTACGAACTCCGCAACGTCGAGCAAGCGAGGGAACGTTAGCACTCACCCTAAAAGACCGACACGACCGACAACAAACGACCGAAAAAATGACAGGGAAATGCCAACGCTTCGTAAAATTAAAAGAGTTGCAAGCCGACCCACAACCCAACGCTTTTGCAGCACATTTAATTTTACCCATCCGCACCCAAAGCCCACCACCACCCTTAAAAATTTTCAACTAAAACTTTGACATCAGAAACAAAATGACTAAATTTGCCAAAATTTGGCAACTTAATTATTATGCAAACAATCGGAACAACATTCAAAAATATACGAGAAGAACGGAATCTTCTTTTAGAAGACTTAACCAAAAAAACAGGCATAAGTAAAGCGGTGTTAAGTCGTATTGAAAATGGTAAACGACTGCCGACAAGAGAACAAGTAAACCAACTTTGTCAATATTATAAAGCTGAAAAAAATGAAATTATTGTTCAATGGCTTAGCGACAAACTTGTATACGAAGTTCAAGACGAAGATTTCGCTTTGGAAGCAATGCAAGTTGCAGAAGAAAAAATAAAATACGGTACGAACGGGTATGCACATACAAATAATTATATTTTATCTCTAAACGAACACAAACAAAAAAGAAATATTGACGACTTCGTAAACAAAGTTGTTCAAGGTGATTGTTTAGAAGTTATGCAATTAATTCCTGATAAATCAGTAAATATGATTCTATGCGATTTGCCATATGGCACAACGCAAAACAAATGGGATTCAGTAATAGACTTAAAGAAACTTTGGGTAGAATACGAAAGAATAATAAAAGATGACGGAGCAATTGTTTTGACTTCACAGGGAATTTTTACAGCAAAGTTGATTTTGAGCAACGAGAAATTATTTAAATACAAAATCACTTGGATAAAATCTAAATCAACCAACTTTCTAAACGCTAAAAAACAACCACTTCGTAAACACGAAGATATTTGCGTTTTTTACAAAAAACAACCCACATACAATCCTCAGATGTCCGAAGGTGAGGCATACGATAAAGGTATTCGCAAAGACCAATATACAGGAAGTTACGGGGATTTTAAACCAAAACACGTAAAGAGCAATGGCGAACGCTATCCAAATGACATAGTATTTTACGAAGAACAAAATATTGATGATTTTGTGTACATTAAAACAGCAGAATCAGAAGGAACTGTTTACCATCCAACCCAAAAGCCAATTGAATTAGGTCGTTACTTAATTAAAACTTTTACAAATCCAGGCGATATTGTTTTAGATAACGCTTGTGGAAGCGGTAGCTTGTTGCTTTCTGCAATTTTAGAAAACAGAAAATTTATAGGTATTGAAAAAAATGAAGATGTATTATTGCATAAAGTAAAACCAACTGATTACATAAAAGTGTGTTCAGACAGAATTAAAGAAATATTAAAAAGAAAAGAAGTTGAAGAGTCAACTTTAAGACTTTTCAAAGAACCAATTGCAAAATATCACACACTGAATTATGAAGTTAAATGAAAGAGCTTGGGCAGGGCAAATAATTAGTTGGATAAAACAATCCATCAATGACAGTACTACAATATTTCAAGACGCCACCAACGATGAAGGCTTGAAAGTTGCCTCAGGTAGAACAAAATTCCCTGATGTTCTTTTATTTACTGATAAAATTTCAGGTGTTGTTTTCAACGGTTGGGAATTAAAATTTCCTGATACGTCTGCGGACGATTCTGAAATGCTTGAGAACGCTTTGGAAAAAGCCGAGCGTTTAAAATCAAATTCTTTCGTTACTTGGAATGGTACTGAGGCAATCATTTGGAAAATCAATGACGATAATTATTCGCTTTCAGGTTTGGAGAAACTAAAAGTTTATCCAAAAGAAAAAGACATTGTAAAAAGAAATGATTTAGCCGATAGAAACAACTACAACAAACACGAAGCTAAACTTCAAAAAAGGCTAAATGAAATTTTACACGATTTAGGACAATTATACGAGAATGGAGAACTTAAAAATGCGATAAACATTTCGTCAAATATTGTTGAAGCGGTAACACAAACTGCATTGCATTTTGTTCCACAACTAAAAAATGAAATCAACGAACTTAAAGGAGATGATAAAGCTTTCAGAACCGAATTTAATCAGTGGAAAATAATTGAAAGTGCTACACTTAAAATCCTTTCAACTTCATCAAGACGAGTTGAAAAAGTTGAACCCGAAGAAGTTTTAGCAAAGTTCACTTACTATAAATTGATTGGTAAAGTTTTGTTTTATTTGACTCTTTCCGAAAACTTGTCAGGCAAAGTTTCTAAATTAGAGTTAAAAAACAGCAAACAAGTTCAAAAACAACTAAATGAATTTTTCAATCAAGCAAAGAAAATAGATTATCAGGCTGTTTTTGAAAGCGATTTTACAGACAAAATTCCATTCAATGAAACAATAGATGAGTTACTCTTTAGACTTGTTGGAGTTTTTAACGAATTTGATTTTAAAGTTTTACCAACCGAAGTAATCGGCTACATATTGGAAAACTTAGTTCCGCAAGAAGAAAAACAAAAATTCGGGCAATACTTTACTTCGGAAACTTTAGCAAATCTTGTTACATTTTCAGCAATTAAAAGCAGAAATGATGTTGTGATTGACCCGACATCAGGTACAGGAACTTTCTTAAATTCGTTTTACAACACATTGCAATTTTTTGGGAACAAAAGCCACCAACAAATTTTAAATCAAATTTGGGGTAACGACATATCTCATTTTCCTGCAACACTTTCAGTTATTAGTTTATACAAACAGAAAGTTGATGATACAGCAAATTTTCCGAGAATAATCCGAAAAGATTTTTTCACGATTACGCCTAGTCAGACAATAGCAATTCCCGACAACAAAGACATTGATAAAATCAATCAAATTCCCATTCCGAAATTTGACGCTGTTATTTCAAATTTTCCTTTCATTCAACAAGAGGATATTCCGAATGAAATTTTGAATACGCAGTTTGAAAGCGAGTTTGCGAAAACCCAAACTGCCTTTATGAACGGTAATAAGTTTGACATAAACGGGAAAAGCGATTATTACATTTATTGCTTTTACAACTCATTTAAGTTTCTTAAAGACAATGGAACTCTATCAGCAATTACCTCAAACGCTTGGTTAGGCAAGAATTATGGGTTACAGTTCAAGAAATTCCTATTGGATAATTTTCACATCAGATACATTGTAAAAAGCAATGCGGAGCATTGGTTCAAAGATTCTAAAGTAAGTACTATTTTTATAACACTTGAAAAAGGGGCAAGCAAAGAGCCAACTAAATTTATTACAGTAAACGAGAAGTTGGAAAATCTTTTTAAAGAGAATTCATTACAACAGTTTGAAGATTTTTATACCGAAGTAGATAATTGCAACAATTCCAAAAACGCCAATTGGCAAGAAGATGGCCAATTCAAAAACGTATTTCATAAAACAGATAAAACAATTATAGTTAGTATTGTTGAGCAATCACATTTGAAAAATTCTCTTGTTTCACAAGAAAATTGGGCAACTTATTTTGTTAGCCAAAATCCATTAGGTGTTTTTGAGAAAAAACTCATAAATCCTTTTCCAAGCATTTATGATACAGGCAGAGGAACACGAACAGGTTGGGACGAAATGCACATTATTTCCAATGAGGAAAACAAATCATTGAAAATAGAAAAAGACTTTTTGTTGCCGATTTTAAAAACAAGTCAGGAACTTAAAACAGTTGCTTACAGCAACAAATCGGAATACAATCTTTTTGTATGCAACGAAGATGAAAAGACATTGAAAGCAAAGTATCCAAATGCTTACAAACACATCAAAAAGTTTGAAACAACTACAAACAAGACAGGAATTGCATTGTCCGATGTTTTGAAAACAAGAAAACCGTTTTGGTATTCGCTTGCACCTGAACAATCGGCAAATATTTTCATTTCCCTAAATCCAAGCCAACGATTATTCTTTTCGTTCAGCAAATCGCCTTTGTATCTCAATCAAAGATTGGTTGCAATTCGTGTAAAGAAAAAAGACGTTGAAATTGTATCGGCATTGCTAAATTCAATCGTTTCTCTTTTGATTGTTGAATTAAATGGAGTTTCAAGAAACTTGGGAGCATTGGACTTGAACGCTGACTTTTTCAAGACAAAAATGAAAATTTTCGACCCAAGTTTACTAACTGAAAAACAAATAGAAAACATCCTCGGAAAATTTGAAACGCTTAACAAACGACAAATACAGGATTACGAAAACGAATACAAACAAAAAGACAGGATAGCTTTCGATGAAGAAATATTAAAATCTTACGGCTTTAAGACAGACTCTCTTCCACAATTGTATTCTATTTTGACCGAGACAATTAAAAATCGTGTAGAAATGAAAAACAGATAAGATAGCCAACGCATTTGGTGGCACATTTGTATTTTTTGCAACAGCACAGACCAACCCTAAAAAATCCAAAAGAGCCACCAAGCCAACGCACCAAGACAGACACAAACGACAACGAACAAACACGACAGAAAAGAAGGGCGAAGTGCTAACATCGGTTTTGCAAAATGGCGGGTTCAGTGCTTCTATGACAGTTTAGTGCAAGGTTCAAGTTCGGTTTTTCAATTGAACATTTGTGCTAAAAATCCGCCACTTCGCAAAGCCGAGAACCGTTAGCGGTCAGGCTAAAAGACGACACCACCAATGAAACTACTTTCAAATAACGAAGTTATAAATCACAAAACTGAAATTTCAAATGCAATTGAACTTGCAGAAGAAATTACAATTTGCACTGCATTTCTTAAATTTTCGGGACTGAAAAGTTTATTAGAATTAATAAATCAAAAAAAAACTAAAACTATATTCTTTGTTGGGACAAATTTTTATCAGACCGAACCAAGTGCTTTAAAGCAACTTTTTAATGACGGTCATACTATTTACCTTAACACAGAAAAATTAACGACTTTTCACCCAAAAATATTCTTATTTAGAACTCAAAATGAAGTGAAAGTATTTATTGGTTCTGCGAATTTGACAAGCGGTGGTTTAGAAACAAATATTGAAACATCAATTGAATGCAATACAACAATAGATTCAATGCTTCATAATGATATATTAGAGCAACTAAATTATTTCAGAACTAAATCAAAAAGAATTGAAAGACTTGAAACAATTTTAGATTACGAAAAAAGATATAAAATATATAAAGAAAAGCATCAAATTGCTGATAAAGCATTTGAAAAAGAAGAAGAGAAAATTGCTGAAGCAGAACGCAAAAGAGAAGAAAGATTACTAAAAATAGAACAAGAAAAAGAAAAAAGAAAAAATCCAACTTCTGATTCCAACACAATAAAAGACAGATTTGCAATATCTGATGATTATAAAAAAAGTTGGCCACTATTTTTTGAAGAATTTAAACAATTCAAAATTGAAAATAATGGAAACACCATAATACCTCCATCACACAAACTACATAAATGGTATAAAAGACAAAGAGAGTTTTATGGTCAAATAGACGAAAATGGTATTAGGGCAATTTTTCCTGAACACTTGGAATTATTAAATAAAGAAAATTTCTTTTGGGGTAACCCTAATGAAATTATATGGATGCAAAAATGGGAAAATAAACTAGCAAGATTAGATACTTATTGCAAATCAATTAATCAAGAGTTTTCCTGGATTAAAGTAGATAAAAAAAATAAGCAAAATCCTTTGAATGACTTAGCACAATGGTGTATGGATCAAAGGTTAAGATTGGCGCAACTGGAAAACGAAAAAAACTATAAAACCAAAAGACGAAAAATTACTGAGTATGAAATCACAAGACTCAAAGAAATTAAATTTTTAACTGAATCTGAAAATGAAGGTGGCATAGTAAATCAAGATGGATTTATTCAACGCTTGATTGATTTGGAAAATTTAAAAAATAAATGTTTGAAAGCAGGAATACGAAGATGGATTCCTTCGCAGACTGACCCTAACCCAATAGTAGCAGAATTAGGTGGCTGGCTGGCTGACAATCTCACATTTATTAGAAACCATACAAAAAATGGAACACAACCTGAACTTGCAAAATCAAGGTCAAAGGATTTAAGCGATCTAGGAATTGACACAATAATTGGAAAAGAATAACTTTGAGTTTGATGTGCTCGACTGGTTAGATATGAAAAATCTTTATCCAATTGAAAACCCAAAAGGAGAAGCAAGAAAACCATTTGTAAAAGTTCTTAATTGGGAATCAGGGCAAAGAAATAAATACGGCTCTGCACAGCCTTGGAAACAGAAAAGACTTGTTGAACTTAAAATCATAAACCCACAATCTATTTGACAATATATTGTATAACTGCAAAATTGACACTTCTACCCTTCACTGACAAAGAAGCCCGAACCGCTAACACACGTCTTGCGCAATTTGCTAATTTAGTGGAATTACCGTTTTTTATCGTATTTTCGTTTAGCCGAAAATACTCGTCTTCGTAAGTCGCAAACTGCGCAAGGCGCGAGAACGTTGGCGGTCAGTTTAGCAGAACGTGGAGAAAGAGTAGTTATATTTAAAATACATAATGAATAATTTAATGGTAAGTACTAAAACTTTAAACGGTATTTTAAAAGTCATAACAAATTTTATGTTAGACAAAAAAAGTATTAGCGAATTGTCTAACATAAATTTAATTGAAACTAAATATGCTCTCGATGTTTTAATTTCTAACGGTTATGTTTTACGTTCTAATTCTAAAGGCATTAATGATAACGGACAAAAATATAGTTATGTTTATTATGTGGCATCAGAATCAGCAAAAGAAATATTAAATGATGGCGGATTTACAAAACAATTATCTATGAAAGAGAAGAGTAAAACATCTGTAAAAAATAAATTATCTATAAAAGACTCTACCGTTAATGGTCAAATAAATCAAGGTTCACTTTTAAAAAAAATTCCTATTAACAATAATACAAATGCCATTCCAAGCAAAAACGAACCGAAATCAATATGGTTTAGGATTTGGAAATTTACCGACCACAAACTAATTGCACAAATTATACTCATAATAATATCTTTAATTTTAGGTTATTTTGGCTTTAAGTATTTAAAGTAATTTAACCTTTCATTCCATTAAAGTGGCGGAATGATTAACCACATAATTTTAACCTTAAACCAATATAAAATGAAATTTCACCCTATTTTCCATAAACCATTTCAAAAATGGTGGTTAGTTATGGCTGTTTTGAGTTTAATTAATTTTTCAATATTTGGTTTTCCCTCCACGTTTGAAAATAAAGACTATGGCTATTTTTTTTACACTTTAACTGCATTGTTGGCTGGTTTAGTTTATGGTTCCATTTTGTATTTAATCTATTGGCTTTTTAGTAGAAAATGGAATAATAAAATTTTTATAATTTTAATATCTATTACTTGGTTGTTTTGTTTGCTAATTCAAAACAAATATAAAATGAATGAAAAAGTAGTTGTTGAAACTAATATTGAATTTAAAGATTATTCTAGTCTAGATATCAAGTTAAACGAAATTGGGTATTATCATAGTAAAATTAATAATTTCAGACTTCAGATTCCAGAAAATTGGACTTTGCAAAAAGGACAAGTTCTTGGAACTGAAATTAGTGCTTTAGCTCCAGACAATGGAGGTATTTTCATTTTACAGATTTGTAATTTACATAATAACAAAATTGACATTGACAATTTACCAGATAACTTTTTTTTAAAATTTCTAGAAAACAAGCGTGCGTACAAAATGAAGACTATAGAATCAAAACTGACAACCTTAGCAAATCAGAAAACAAAATATAATGCCTTTACTTTATCTTATAGTCATTTAAATGAAATGCTAAATTTTTATATAGAATCGTATGTTTTTATATATGATGACAGAATTTATCATTTAATATTTAAACGTGAAATAGAACAAAAAGATAATTATAAATTAGAAATTAAAAACATCTTGAATTCATTTATGCTAGAATATTACAAATAAATAAAACCGAACCGCCAACAGCTGTTTTGATATAGTGGGGTTTTAGTGGAATTACCGTTTCGCATCATAATTCTGCAAAGCAGAAAATTGAAAGGTTACGAATTCCCCACCATCTCAAAGCAGCGGGACGTCAAACTGTCTAATAACCTCTTTAGCTCTCGCTAACTTATTTGTATTAAAAATCTTTCAAAATATTTTGTAATACGATTGATTTTTTGTACATTTAAGTATGAAATTCATCAACGGAACCAACAGAAACCAACTGCCACTTTTTGCCTCATCAATTGATGATGCCATTGCGCAAGACAATGAAATTAGGCTCATCGACCTTTTTGTGGATAGTTTAAAATTGAGTGATTTTGGTTTTGCTTTCGACTTTGTCGAAAACGGAAGACCTGCCTATCACCCGTCGGATTTACTCAAACTTTTTATTTACGGTTATCTCAATCGCATGCGTTCGTCGCGAACTCTCGAAAAAGAATGTTCCCGCAACATCGAACTCATGTGGTTGCTAAAAGCACTTGTTCCAGATCACAACACCATCGCCAATTTCAGAAAAGACAATCCCAAAGCCATTGCGCGTGTCTTTCGAGCAACGGTGAAGATGGCTTCCCATTTTGAACTGATTGGCGGAAGCCTTGTCGCGGGTGACAGTACTAAACTTAGAGCCCAAAACTCTAAGAAAAACAATTTCAATCCCAGTAAAATAGAACGGCATATTGCTTATATCGATGCTAGATTAGAAGAATACAATCTGGCTTTAGCAAAAGCGGACGGCGATGAAACTGAAAAGAAAAAGATAGAAACAAAGGTTAGAAAACATACTATCCAAAAACAAAAATACATTCAATACAAGAATACAATTGAGACAACCGGTATTACCCAAATCTCTACTTCAGATCCCGATAGTCGCCAAATAATGACTCGAAATAACATCTCTGAAGTAGCCTATACTGTACAAACAACAGTAGATGCTTTGCACAATATCCCAATTGATTTTAAGGTCACTAATGAAAATGATTCTAAAGCTATGGGAGGCATGCTGCGCCGTAGTAAAGTCATTTTGGGACATAACAATTTTACCGCCATTTATGACAAAGGATACCACACCGGAAGCGAGTTTGAGTATGCTAATAAACTAGGCGTTGCTGTCTTGGTTGCCATTCCAGGGGTTGCCGCACATGCACCCGATACTGCTTTTGATGTAGAACATTTTAAATACAATAAAGACACTGATTCTTATACGTGTCCCGCTAATGAAATCCTAACCACTAATGGGAATTGGTATTCCAAAAAAAACGGGAAATCAATAACCCAAATGAAGCATTATAAAACTAGTGCCTGTTTGAATTGCGAACTCTTTAAGAAATGCACTAAAAATGTTAAAGGAAGACTCATAGAACGCTCCCAATATGCCGACTTAATTTACGAAAACAAAGTTCGAATCGAGAATAACTATGAAATCTATCGCAGGCGACAAGCCATTGTGGAGCATCCCTACGGAGTTATTAAACGGCAATGGGATTTTTATTTCATGACCAAGAAAACCATAAAACACGCCTCTGCCGATGTGGGATTGATTTTTACAGCCTATAATCTCAGGAGAATTTTCAACTTGATTGATCCAAATGAGTTAAAGCAGTATCTAAAAGTATTGACCGTGTTTTTCAACTCTATTAAAGCCTATTTAAAGGCCTTTTGCCACTTGAAATTATTGACGAATCATTGTCAGCCTCTTTTTAAAGAGACTTTCTTTTGTACGACAAATCAACTATATTTACAAACTCACAACGCAGTTTGAGAAACTTTGAAGGTTTTTAGACGAACTGACGTTAGCAAACATTATAGATGAAAAACACGATTACAATATTACTCTCATTATTTTTTTTGAATATAGTTGCTCAAAATAAAGTTGAATGCGACAAATTATTATCAAAAGAAATTGATATCGAAATAAATGACTTAGAAAAATTTCAAAGTGATTTTTCTAATTTTAAAAATTGTGGATTAGATTCTGTTGACTTAGAGATTTTCTCAAACAATTCAATTTTAGCTACAATACTCATCACACTTACATCCGAAAATAAAAATGAAAAAATAACTTACGGAACTTTATTGAGTAAACTTTTGGATTTTAAAAAAAGTGAGCAATATCCAAAAATTAGAGAAGTAACATTGATTTCAAAAGAACTTTCAACTAAGATTGCTAGAATCGAAAATTGGAATGAGGACAAAATAAAACTTAAAAAACTCGAAATTTCTGAAAGTTATTTAGTTAAAATGCATGATTTTGTAAAAGAAAATTCAGAGTCAAAAACGTATAAAGAAATTTTCATGGTTCTTAATGAAGAACAAAATAAAAATAAAGTTACTACTTTAAAAAAATCAGAGGATTATTCAGATATTTTTACAAATTATGGAAACGCGGATTTAGCGGATTTATTAAAAAAAGCTAATACTTTAAATAAACCACTAATAATCTATTTTACAGGTTATGGTTGCATAAATTCAAGGAAGATTGAAAAAAACATATTATCTGAAGATGTGATTTACGAAAAACTTAAAAATCAGTTTTATTTTGTGAGTCTTTATCTAGATGATAAAACCCAATTAGCAAATTCTGAAAAATTTACATCAACATCTACCGGAATATTAATTACAACTATTGGGCAGAAACATTCAAATTTACAAATCGAAAAATTTAGTGTGAATATGCAACCATATTTTGCTATCCTTGATTCAAACGGGCATATTATTGCAACAGAAAGCTATTTGACTGATAAAGATAACTTTATGAAATTTATAAATAAGGGATTGAACACAAAATAACGTTTGCGAACACTTGCTACAAGAGATTTGGGCATTTGGTTTAATTTAAAAATGGTCTTGTATTTGGGAAGTTTAGGCAAATCCGAAAATAAGGCTTAATTTAATCCCAAACCTCTTGTAGCAAGGGAACGTTATATGCCATTGCATAGCCAACGACAACTAATAAAGTAAGTATGAATACAATCAAAATAACATTAAATGGCGGTGAAGATTATGACGGAATCGTTGAAAAAATTCTTGTTGAAAATGATTTAAAAACTACAACAATTGTTATCAAACAATGGGATGTAGATACATATATTTTGTCAGAATTGAAGTTTTTCGGAATCGTTTTTCAGGCTCTTCAAGATATCACTTCTTTTAACTTAATTGACGACATAGAATTTGGAAAAGGTGAAGATTTAATTCTATCCCAATTAGACGATTTCCTAAACGATAACCCAGACATAATGTTAGCAAGCACAAAAGACAATATTGAAAATGATATAAAATCGCAAACAAATTTGCAGTCATTCTTTTTTCATTTGCGTTATTGTAGAGATTGGTTTATTGTATGCTCTAAAATGACACTTAATGAAATAACAAAAGATAGAAACGGCATATAACAGCGGTTACAAGAAATGGCAAGAAAAGTGGTAAATTCACGTTTATTTTCCGCAAGAAAAACTATCCTAATGGCAAATATGCGGCTACGAAGTTCAACACTAGTGCAAGCCACGAGAAGTTGGTGGATATACGCCCACAGAAATCGGAAAAACGTAATATTTTCAGAATTAGAATATTTTGATTAAATTAGCTGAATGGATAAAGAAGCTGAAACAGGACTAGATTTTGTAATTGATAAGTTAACAAACTCAATAGAAAACGTGATTACTGGAGACAGTTTTCAGACTGAAATTTCTATTCTTCAAAACTCTGATTTAAAATCTGTAACAAAGAAAAATGGCTGGCTTTTTAATTGGAATGAAGAATTTAAAAATCCTGTAAGAGATATTTATAAACTAACTATTTCGGGTAATTCGAAAATCATTCAAGGATTGGTCAGTCTAGAAGTTAAATCTGACCACGTTTATATGCATCTTGTTGAAAATGCACCATTCAACAAAGGACAAACAAAAGTTTATGCTGGCGTAGCTGGCAATTTAGTAGCTTATGCTTGTAAATTATCTTTTCAACGTGGACACGATGGAAATGTTTCTTTCCTTTCAAAATCACAATTAGTTGAACATTATGAAAAAACACTTGGAGCTTTTCATTTTGGCGGCAGAGTTATGATAATTGAAACAAAATCAGCTTTGAAATTAATCAATAAATATTTTCAAAATAAATAGTTATGAAAGCGAAAAAATCTGATATAGAAATTGATACAATTGGAGGACTAGATTCTTTAACTTTAGCTGAAGAAAAAGCTTTGAGTGATTTTTTTCAAAAGAAAAAACAAACAAAAAAGAAAGCTGATAAGAAGAAGGATCTAAATACCTAAAAGAAGTACATCCACCAACAGCTAAAGCTTCGTTGGGCTTGAAAAGCCAACAATGAAGCCACGCTGGGAATAGCGACTATCGAAATCACCGCCTGCTCTACCTTGAGGTTGTCCGTTAAATAGATACACTTTGGGTTTCTCGGCTTCAATATAAGTTTAGAGTCCTCTAATTAAATGTTTGGATAGCGGAACATAGCGGTCTTTTTTACCTTTGCCTTGCACCACTTTGAGTTGCTCGCGATCAAAATCCAAGTCTTGCAAACGCACACTTCGGGCTTCCATGCAACGTAATCCACAGCCATACAAAAGTCCAATAAGCATTCTATGTTTCAGGAGTTGGCAACTAGTAAGCAACCGCCAAACTTCTTCTTTACTGAGAATCGTAGGGATTTTTTGATCGTGCTTTATCGGGGGTAAATGTAGGTATTCATAAGGCAAGCCCTCTGATTTAAGCAAGAATCAAAGACCATAAACACAATGTTTAAAGTACGTTTGCGAAGGCGTTTTTGAGCGTTTTTGAAGCATAAACCAGTATTCTTGCACTTGCTCAATTTCTAACTCCGTTGGGATTTTTCCGAAATGCAATGCCATAGCCGCAAAATGCTGACCGTAGTTTCTACAGGTATTTTCACTTCTGCCTAAAACGGAAGTAGTTCGTTTAAAACCATGAAATAAATCATCAAAATCAGGAACTTCTGAAACGGCTCGCCTGATGATAGCAGTTGGTACAACTACTTCATCTTCTTTTTTTTGTCATCTTAATTGGTTTTATATATATATTTACACAGGAGTAACATTTTCAGGAAAAACACTACCGAAGGTTTAGTTTATAGAACTGCTTAGAAAAAGAATAAACTATTAAAAAAATAAAATGGACAAAAAAAATCAGGGCAAAGCACATCACACAGAGCCATTGTCTATGGATGCTATTGAATTGACATTCCAAGGCCTTATTTCGCAAGCTCCAGTAGCTATAACCACATTTCTTGGTCCAACTTTTATTTTACAAACAGTTAATAAAACTGCACTCGAAATTTGGGGAAAAACACAGGAGGAGGTACTTCATAAAACTCTTTTAGAAATTTCACCTGAATTGGAAGTTGGCTTAAAACAAATATTCGACCAAGTGTATAGTACTGGTAACCAATTTATCTCTAATGAAATACTACTTCAAGTTAACCGTAATGGAAAAATAGAAAATGGTTACTTTAATTCGATTTATCAAGCATTGCGAGATTTAAACAATAAAATTTACGGCATCACAGTAGTAACAACAGAGGTAACAGATTCTGTGAACGCCCGCAAACAAATTGAAGAAAGCGAAAAGCTTCTCAGCAATATTCTTTCGCAATCCCTTATGGCAATTGCTATTTTTAAAGGATCTGAAATGGTATTAGAATTTGCAAATGATTCAATGTTTAATGTGCTGGGAAAAGGAACTACTATACTTAATAAACCGCTGTTAGAAGGAGTACCCGAATTAAAAGACCAGGTGTTTCCTCAGTTGCTTGCCGGTGTTTACGCTACCGGAGTTCCTTTTGAAGCATCCGAAACCAAAACCATACTGGTGCGCAACGGAATACCCGTTGATGCTTATTTCAATTTTATATATCAGCCTTACAAGGATTTTGATGAAACCATTACAGGCATTACCGTATTCGCCTTTGAAGTAACCGAACAAGTGCTTGCAAAAAAACAAATTGAAGCAAACGAAGAGTTTAACCGCACCATTTTAGAAAGTAGCCCTGATTGTTTAAAAGTATTAGATATGGAAGGTCGTATTCAATTTATGAACTTCAATGGGCTTTGCCAGATGGAGATAGATGACTTTTCCACGGTTAAAAACACAAATTGGTTTACGCTTTGGGGCAGTGAAAATGAAGCATTAGTAAAAGCTTCGGTTGACAAAGCATTGACAGGAGAAACCGCAAACTTCACAGCATTTTGCCCTACTGTTAAAGGTACACCCAAATGGTGGGATGTGGTGTTATCGCCTATTGGTAAACCTGGTGAACCCGTGCAGCAGCTCATTTCCGTTTCAAGAGACATTACCGAAAAAAAGAAATCGGAAGAAGCATTAGAAAAAATGGCCACGCACTTAAAGCTTTCCACCGATTCGGCAAATGTTGGCACCTGGTCGTTAGACATAAAAACACAAAAATTAGAATGGAGTGCCCTGCATAAAAAAATGTGGGGATATGATGAAAAGCAAGAAGACCTTGAATATGTAGACTGGTATAAAATTATTGTTAATGAGGATAAAGAAAATACTTTTAGAAAAGTAGAAGAAGCAAGAACAAATCACTCTATTTATGAAGTAGAATACCGGATTGAAAGAGCAAATGACAAAGTCATTCGCTGGATGAAAGCCGTTGGCCGGTACCATTATAACGAAGCCGGAGAATCTATAACGCTTACCGGAATAAGCTTAGACATTACTGAACAGAAAGAAGCAGAAGAAAAAATTGCAGAAAGCGAAAACCAATTCCGCACTTTTGCAAACAGCATTCAAAATCTTGCATGGATCGCGAGTGGTGACGGATGGATTTACTGGTATAACCAGCGATGGCATGATTACACTGGAACCACGCTGGAAGAAATGCAAGGTTGGGGATGGGAAAAAGTCCATCATCCCGACTACGTAAATAAAGTTGTGGAGTTTATTAAAGAAGCATGGAAGAAAGGCGAAGCCTGGGAATTGACCTTCCCGCTTCGCAGGCATGATGGCAAATATTATTGGTTTTTAACCCGTGCCTATCCTGTAAAAGATGCCAAAGGAAATATTGAGCGATGGATAGGAACAAATACCGATATTGATGAACAGAAAAGATTTAGCGAAGAATTGACAGAAGCAAATGCAAAAGCAGAAACTGCCTTGTACTCCAAGCAACAATTTTTAGCAAACATGAGCCACGAAATCCGCACACCAATGACTGCCATTGTTGGATTTACAAAAGTGTTACTAAAATCAGATTTATCGGTAAAACAAAAAGAATATGTAAAAGCCATAAAAACTAGTGGTGATGCACTCATTGTCCTAATTAATGATATACTTGATTTAGCAAAAGTAGATACAGGAAAAATGACATTTGAAGAGACACCATTCAAAATGGACTTATTAATATCAAACATAATTCTATTGTTTGAATTGAAAAGCCAGGAAAAGAATTTAGCGTTGATTGAAGAATACGATAAAAATATTCCAGAGTTATTGTTGGGCGATGCAGTGCGTTTGCAGCAAATTATTTTAAATCTTTTGAGTAATGCTTTAAAGTTTACAACCAAAGGGAAAATTAACATAATGGTTCGTTTGTTGAAGGAAGACGAAGAGAATGTGACCATTGATTTTGCAATAACCGACACAGGAATTGGGATACCAGAAGATAAAATAGAATCCATTTTTGAAAATTTTCAGCAAGCAACAAGTTCCACTTCAAGAATATACGGAGGAACAGGATTAGGTCTTGCGATCTGTAAACAGTTAGTAGAAAAACAAGGCGGAACAATTTCAGTAAAAAGTAAAGTTAATGAAGGTTCATCTTTTAGTTTTTCTTTAACTTTTAAAAAAGCCCTTACAGCAATTAAACTAACAGATACAGAGGATATTTTATACAGTGAAATTAAGGACATAAAAGTATTAGTGGTTGAAGACGTTAAACTCAATCAAATGTTGATGCGAATAATTTTAGACGATTTCCAATTTAAGCATGATATTGCCGACAACGGAAAAATTGCAATTGAAAAAATGCAAACAGAGATTTACGATATTATTTTAATGGATTTACAAATGCCAGTGATGGATGGATTTGCAACCACAGAATATATTCGAAATACACTGAATTCAAATATTCCAATTATTGCTCTAACAGCAGATGTGACAACAGTTGATCTAGAAAAATGTAAACTTGCTGGAATGAATGATTATATTTCAAAACCTCTTGATGAAAGAATATTATACAGTAAAATAGTTAGCTTATTAAAAACTAAATAGTGCGATCTTGTACAGGCACACAAACTAATGTAAATCGCTTTGTGGACAGAGAAGAATAACCGTACAATCGCGTAGACGGCTCCCCACCTAATGGAACGGAGTGCGCCTCGCACACCATCTCGTGTTTTGGGACGACACGGTTCGCAGAGAGATGGATTGAGTTAGATGTAAACATCGGTCAATGATTGTTACCCTCGTTTTTCCAAGCGTTTAAGCGTAATATTTGTTTCTATAATGAGACTCTACGCTATCGCCCAACCTCCGTTCCTGGTTCGAATCCAAGCAAAGTCATACTCTTGGTCAACGCCCAATACGATCAGGTTTTTCCTTTTCCTTTCGGGTTTTTTCCAATCGTGCCAGATATAATTCACTCTGGTCCTCGTTTTCAAGGAGTACCTAATTTCTTTAAAAAGAAAATCAAATCAGGTTCAATGCGGTTCAATTACCCTTTGACGATGTGGGACTCATTTTTACTTACTACAATTCCAAGAGAATCTTCAACTTGATTGATCCAAATGAGTTAAAACTTATTGATAGTGTTTTTAAACTGTATTGAAGCACTATTAAGGGCATTTTGCCACTTAAAATTATTCACGAATCATTGTCAGCCTCTTTTTAAAGAGACTTTCTTTTGTACGACATATCAACTATATTTACAAATTCCCAATGCAGTTTGAGAAACTTTGAAGGTTTTTAGACGAACTGACGTTAGCGGTAATGCGAAAAAAATCGCGTTAAACAATTTGATATCTAAAAAAGATATACCTTTGTAATATCAAATTACAACACATGAAAACAGTATCGCTTAAAATAGATGATTCAATATTCGGAGAAACTGAAAAAATTCTTTCTAGAATCAGTATTTCTAGAAATAGATATATCAACGAAGCAATTGAATATTATAATAAAGTACAGAAAAGACAAATTTTAGAAAAACAACTTAAAGCCGAATCCGAGTTAGTCAAAAAAGAGTCAATGAACATTTTAAAAGAATTTGAAAGAATTGACTATGCAGATTAATCAATATGAAATTTGGATTGCTGACTTGAATCCACAAATAGGAACTGAAGCAGGTAAATCTAGACAAGTCCTTATAGTTCAAACAAACTTACTAAATAAAATATCACACCCATCAACAATCGTTTGTCCAATAACTACAAATGTTCAAGATGATTCTGAAATTTTAAGAGTTCATCTTAAGAAAGGAATAGCAAATTTACACGATAATTGCGACATAATGATTGACCAAATTCGAGCAATCGACAACAAAAGATTGATTAAAAAGGTTGGAAAATTACCAACTGATTTGATAGAAAAAATAAAAGAAAATATTGCGATTATTATTGATATAGAATAAGCACGATCGCACAACAGCCGTTTCCCAAGATTGGAGATTTTGTGCTAAATTCACATTCACGTTTCGCAAGAAATATTCACTCTTGTGCTCGTTTTCAACGAGTACCTACTTTCTTTAAAAACGAAACCGAAGCATCTATAATCCGGTTCAATTACCCTCTGCCGATGTTGGACTCATTTTTACTGCCAACGATCTCAAGAGAATCTTCAACTTGATTGATCCAAATGAGTTAAAACTTATTGATAGTGTTTTTAAACTGTATTGAAGCACTATTAAGGGCATTTTGCCACTTGAAATTATTCACGAATTATTATCAGCCTCTTTTTACAGAGACTTTCTTTTGTACGACAAATCAACTATATTTACCAATTCACAACACAGTTTGAGAAACTTAAAAGGTTTTTAGAGGAACTGACTTTAGCCTACAAATTATGAAAAAACTGCTAAAAACAATATTGTTACTAACATTTTTAATTCTTTTTATGAACTGTGAAAAGAAAATTGATGAAGTAGAATTTGAAAAAAATGTATGACTGAAATTTTTCCGAAAATAGTTGACTCCATTTGTCTTGATAGTAGGAAAATGAACCCACCACCGACATTTGGAATAGAAACTTGGAATAAAGGAGAAATTATAAAAGTTGACACTTCAAAAGTTACAAGTAAAGAAAGAATTAAATATCAGAAGTGGAAAGCAGAACAAAAAAGAGTTGATAATGATACATCTAAAATAATTATTGGTTTCGACCAATATTTATTAAATTATGGACAAGGAAGATTAGCTGGTGAATCAAAATTATTAAATTCAAATTACAGTAATTTTAAATTTGACTTTTCAAAAATTAAATTAAATAGAAAATTTAAAATAAAAGATATATCTGAATTTCCAAAAGCAGAAATTCTATTAAAACATCATAGAGTTTTATTATATGAACAAAAATATAATTTTGTATTTTCTGGTTTACTTGAAATTTCAAGAATAAAATTCGACAAGAATAAAAAAAATGGAGTTTTAGAAGGTAGTTTTAGTTATTATGGAAGATGCGGAAGAGGTTACCGAATATATATAATGGAAATTAACGGAAAGTGGATAATCGAAAAAATGGAAGATACTTGGATATCGTAAAAATACCTAGGCTAACAGCCATTTTGAGCTAGCTGGAATTCAGTGAAATTCCCGTTTTTATTTACATTCTGGTTTCGGCAATAATATTCTGTAGTAAAATCTCCAATTTGATGAAGCAGGGGAAACTTATTTACCAGCGTAAAATGGCATACTACAAACAGTGAAAAATAATAAATGTAGAATATTACACTTGTGTAGCCTTTGTTACATTTATTGAAAAAATAAGTGCTACTTTTATACAAATAATTCAAATCATTCACCAAAATATATAAAATGAATACTACAAATCGAATTGGACTTGACACTGACAAAGCAAAACATTTGGCCGAAAAACTAAATGATCTTTTGGCCAACTATTCCATATTTTACCAAAACACGAGAGGTTATCATTGGAATATTAAAGGCGAAAAATTTTTTGAACTTCATGTAAAGTTTGAAGAACTATATAATGACTTGCTGTTGAAAATAGACGAAGTTGCAGAAAGAATTTTAACATTGGGACATACGCCAAAGCATAACTACACGGACTACCGTAGTACATCTAAAATTAAAGAAAGTGTTCTAGTGAGTGATGGTATAAAAGCGGTCGAAGATATTTTAACTTCATTTCAAACCATAATAATACTGCAACGAGAGCTACTTACAATTTCTGACGACGCACAAGACGAAGGAACGAACGCCTTAATGAGTGACTACATAAGATTGCAAGAAAAATTGGTATGGATGTATTCTTCTTTTCTGAATAAGTAACGAAGTCGAAAAATAAAACAGTATCGTATGATTGAAATACATTTTACATCTCGTGGTTACGTTTTAATTTTCAGAATGTTTCTTTTCCTAACTTCGTTTTTTCTAATGAAAAGTACGAGTTTGCGAAGTGTCCACGAGTAATTGTATGACACCCAGAAGCAAGGTTGGCCAGACTTTTTAACCGAAACGCTGTTATGACTCGAATAAGTGAACATAAAATTATAGGGCCATTGTAAAAAGTAATCACAGACGCGAATTATAAAGTGAAGACCAGAAATCACTTAAAAATAACGGGGCAGCATCTAAAAAGCCAAATGAGTACGGAAATTTAAAAAAACTAAGATGGTAAATTTATCAATTATTGCGCAACTGATTGTTGCTATTTCTATTATTATTGTATGGGTATTTCGTTTCGATAATATCGTGAAAGAATTTAAACAATATGGCTTAAGTGATCTAACACGCACGATTGTAGGGGCCACTAAAATAGCTTTGGCAACATTACTTGTGGCTGGTATCTGGTATCCTTCACTGGTTCTAATTCCCGCACTTTTGATGGCTTTCCTTATGATAAGCGCACAGTATTTTCATTTCAAAGTGAATAACCCTTGGCAAAAACGTATACCCTCGTTGTTTCTTTTGCTACTATGTCTTTTTATTGCTGGCGTAACTCTTAATTTAATTGCCTAATGCGTTTATTACAAGTTTTAATTCTTTTTTCAAGTCTCTCTTTTTTAGCTTACGGTGTAGCTTATTTTACAACTTCAAAAATGAAAGAAGAATTTATACGATTTGGACTGCGTAGATTTGGAACACTTACTGCTGTTTTAGAAATTTTGGGAGGTTTAGGTTTATTGGTAGGATTAATGTCTAACATTATGTTACTGATATCCTCGGGAGGCTTGGCTTTATTGATGTTTTTAGGAGTAATAGTTCGGCTAAAAATCAAAGATGGTTTGTGGGCTTCTTCGCCTGCCTTATTTTATTGTGGTTTAAATTTGTATATCTTTTTAGTATCAATTTAGTATCAACGAAAATCTTTTTGAATTAAAAAGCTTAATTTAGATCAGTACTTAGACTACTTAAAAAAACATAAATCTAAATAATAAATTAGTTGAGCTATGATAATTAAAAATTCGATAATTACAAAAGGATTCATTATTGCTGGATTAATGAACGCAACGGTACTAATTTTTTCGAAATTATTTACAAACACGATAATTCCTGAATTTGATCCAACAGTAATGTCCAATTTTGGGTTACTGATGATTTTTATTTGGGGATTAGCATATATGTCGGTGGCAAAGAATTACCATAATGTAAAATGGCTCGTGGGAGTTTTTGCAATTGAAAAGTTCATTTATGGATATATCTGGATAAATTGGATCCTGAATAATAACGTTTATGATGTTTATAAAAAAGATGTATTGGCAGGAATATTTTATTCAATATACGGTATAAATGACTGGGTATTTTTTATTTTTTTTCTAATAGTCTTTATTCAACTTGCCAATTTAAAGAAATCTAGCTTTAACAACTGAATACCAAGACTTTAAATTCCCGAATTGAAATACTCGACGCTAGTAGAGGTTTTGCTATAGTTTCTAATATGACATCCCATTATAGGTAACACTTTGATGTGTAGTATTTTCCACGTAATTTACCTGCATGTATTATGGAGAAACATAAGATCATTAGGAACCCCCCGTTTTTTTTATGTTTGGACCAAAGTCGGATGCAATATTTACCCTGATGTTTGGTGATACTTTTGCCATTGAATTATCAAATCAAGAAAAAAGGAGAAAACGAATTATGATGAGATTTGCATGTCGTTTATATTTCATGTTAGCTTTCGGAATCTTAAATTCCATGTTTTGTCAGGGCTATTTTAATTATTTATGCCGTAATTAGTTTATTACAGACACCCTTATCAAAAACTAATGAAAAAACTATTTTTTGGATTGCTTCTTTTTTAATGATTATGGTTTACCTTGCTTTACGCCATTCAACAACGTTTAGAAAAAATCAATGATGCCATTTTCATGGACCTAATTTGGTAAAATGTTGGCGTATGTTAAATTGATTCCTAAAAAAAAGCAGTGCAGGAACTTCTTAAATAAAAAAAGGTCGCTTCTTGCGAATCCGGGAAGTCGCCTGCAATGTGCTCCTATTGTGCAAATTTAAACGCAGAAAATTATGCTTAAAAAAATTAAAGTTTGGGCTTCCAAATTAAAACAACAAGCTCGCATATTACAAATTGTATATCAGGACCAACGCACGCCAATTACAGCAAAAATACTTATTTGGATTACCTTAGGGTACTTATTTAGCCCTATAGAACTCATACCTGACTTCATTCCTGTTCTAGGTTTGGTTGACGATATTATAATTGTCCCAATACTAATCGCTTTTGCCATAAAACTAGTCCCAAAAGCGGTTTGGGCAGATGCGGAAGATAAGGTCCAAAATCAGCCACAAGAAAAATGGAAATTGAATTGGATGGTACTACTATTTATATGTTGCGCGTGGTTAACTTGTGCTTATTTTATTTATAATTTTGTAAAAATCCACTATTATAAATGATGCACTTGTGGCCCAGCTGGCTTTAAAAACATTGCTGTATTTTGCAAACGGAAACCACTTTCTACTATTTATATTTGTAACTTACAGAAAAATAGTAGGCTAATTAAGTCTCAACGAACTTGCTGCCGAACACATTATGCAAATTTAACCCACAATCCCAATAGGTTGTATTGGACTTATAAACTTCAACTTAAATGAAAAATATTCTTTATTTACTCTCCGTTTTTATAGTGGTAATTTCGTGTAAACAAACAACTACCAAAAAAATAGACGCCGAAACTTCAAAACAAACTGACACTGTTACTAAACAAGTTCAACAAGTGGCTGAATTTAAGGGGCAGCAAATTACTGGTGTCACTGTCAGCTCAACAGGTAGGATTTTTGTAAACTTCCCCCGATGGAGAAAAGGTGTTAAAAATTCCGTGGTTGAAATTACCAAAGACAATCAAAAATTACCGTATCCCAACAAAGAATGGAATTCTTGGGAAATTGGTAGCGCCGTTGAAAACCAAAAATTTATTGGAGTCCAATCAGTTATTGCTTTTGAAAACAAATTGTATGTATTAGACACCCGTAATCCATTATTTGGTACCGTTTTAGATGCTCCAAGACTTTTTGTCTTCAATTTAAGTGATAATAAATTGGAGAAAACCTATCTGCTACAAAAAGATAGTTATTATCCGAATTCTTATATCAACGATTTACGTGTGGATAAAAAAAACAATAAAATCTATTGTACTGATTCTGGCAGAGCCGGTTTAATTGTACTGGATATAACTTCTGGGAAATCTACCAGAGTTTTAGACAACCATTTCTCCACAAAAGCGGAGCAATCCTATTTGACTTTCAACAACAAAAAATGGAAAAACACTGTTAATTCTGACGGAATTGCATTGGATACTAAAAATGACGTACTCTATTTTCATGCATTAACAGGCTACAGTTTATATTCCGTAAGTACAAAAGTATTAGCCAATGCAAACAATAATGAAGTCGAAAAATCAGTTAAATTAGTGGCAAAAACATCGGCACCAGATGGAATGATACTCGACGAAAATGGCAATTTATATTTTGCTGATTTAGAAAACAACAAAATCATGTACCGAAAACAAGATGGCAGCATCCATATTCTTGTAGTAGGCGATAAAATTAGATGGGCGGATACATTTAGTATTTATAACCACGATTTGTATTTCACCAACTCTAGAATTAATGAAGTTACAGGCGATATTTCAACTATGACTTTTACTTTGAATAAAATAGAATTATCTAAAAATTAAAGAATAAAGAATAAAACGACAATTGCTTTAAAAGAAATCTGGCCATGGATAAACTAACCATCATTAAAATAATCCATACCGTTATTTGGGTCTTCTTCAATGTTGTTTTATTTTATTTATTGTACTCCGTTCTTATAAATAAAATTGACAAATGGGTTTGGATTTGCATTGGACTGATCCTGATGGAAGGACTCGTTTTGTTGCTTTTTAAAAGAATGTGTCCGATAACCGTAATTGCCCGCAAATATTCGGATTCAACAAAAGATAATTTCGATATTTTTTTACCAAACTGGTTAGCGAAACATAATAAGTTGATCTACACCACCTTTTTCGTTCCCATTCTAATCCTACTGATTTATCGGTTAATTTCGGGCTGATTCAAATATTCAATTAAAAAAGGAATCCAAAATATAAATATGAAAGAAAGGATACAAAAAAAAGAAAACAAAACTGGATTACCCGATAATCTAAAATCAGGCATAGAAAATCTCTCAGGGATGTCAATGGATCAGGTGAAAGTACATTACAATTCTGACAAACCAGCGCAGTTGAATTCACTGGCTTATGCCAAAGGAACAGATATCCATCTAGCTCCGGGACAAGAAAAGCATTTGCCGCATGAAGTATGGCATGTTGTACAACAGCAAAAAGGCCGGGTAAAAGCAACTATGCAAGTAAAAGATAATGTGATGATCACTACCGAAAGTGCATTGGAAGAAGAGGCTGATATAATGGGAGTGCAAGCGTCAGTTAATTTAGAAAAACTTGATCACTAAATTATTTTTTGCGCTTACAGCCAAAAATAAATTAACGTTCCCTTAAAACCATTCTTATCCAAATGGTTTTTACTTTGTATGCAATTTCATAAAGTCAACAACTTCATCAAAACGGTCGCTCCAGGGCCAAAAATACTGAACCACCATCGGAATGTGCTTTTTATTCAGACGAATGGGAACTACGCCCGCTTGGTAAGGCTGCAAAGCATCGAGAAAACGTTTGTTAGCCGTTTTTATAGAGTTATAGGTTTTATCCCCAAAATAAATCAAAAAAGGAGGTGTGTTTTTGTCTAAAAAATAAATGGGGGAAGCTTCCCTCCAATTGGCAGGACTTTTTGTCCAAGTCGCTACGTAATCATTTTCGGCAGTTGGAGGATTTTGTTCTAAATAATTCTTCATATCGAGACCTGCAGCATCATTCAAGATTATACCTGAAATACTTTTCGGATCAATTCCGTATTTTGGATTCATAACAGCCAAAGCGCCAAGATGTCCACCCGCAGAATGTCCAGTGATAAAGATTTGATTTGGATTGCCATTGTATTTGCTAATATTGTCTTTGGTCCATTTTATCACCGCTGCAATTTGCTTGGTCATTGTATCATAATCAGCCGCCGGACTCAAAGTATAATCCGGAATAACGGTAATCACTCCTTTGTTTGCAAAATTTCTACCCAGCAAATCATAGGTTCCTTTTCGTCCACTGTTCCAGTTTCCGCCATGAACGAAAATTAAAACGGGACTTGCTGATCCTTTTGTATTTTTAGGTACAAAAATATTTAATTGTGGAATATTTGTCTCTTTCGCTTTTGAAGAGGATAAATAAGAAGTGTCAGTAATTTTTTTAGAACTGCAACTTACTAAAAAGACACCATTTAAAAGTAGTAGGAAACCAAGTGAAAAACGCATTTTTTTTTACAAATATATTAATTTAATGTATAAAATCCAGCAACTAATTTTTAAAAATATTGTGTTAGTAGTATTAATTTTAAAAAAAAATTACCTGTAAATTACTAAAGAATTGAGCATTAATTTTATCTGTTTTGCTGTCGTAAATTGATGACTATTTTTAGTTATAACTGAATTTAGCCAACGCTTTTTTAGTTTGTTTAACATTCAAAATTATTCTTTTTTGAATTTAATTCGTAAATTTGGGTACTGCCCCAAAGTAAAAAAATTCATTTTGTAAGAACCTACACAAAATAGAAATTTTCATTCCAAAAGATTTTTTTCAATGTCTGGATTGGTCTTATTTTTTAATTATTAGCAACCAAAAAACAATCGCACAAATTATAAAAAAAACAGGAATCATGGAAATAATTACTCAATTTGTTCGAACAAACAAAAATAATACCGCGCAAAAATTAGTGACCGAAAAACTGGAACTTATTACCAAACATTTTGATTGGGTAATTCGGGCAAATGTTATATTCAAAGAAGATAAAGTCACTTATGGTAAAGGCAAAATATGCGAAATTATTTTAAGTTGTCCCGGTGTTCTGCTATTTGCTTCCGCTGATAATGAATCTTTTGAAGTGGCAATCGCAGAAAGTATTAGAGATCTAGAAATACAATTGCATAAACGAAAAAGTGAACTACAAACTTTCTAGTGTACTATAATCCAAAATTACCAAGAATAAAGTTTCCTGCTTTTAAACTGCCTTAATACTAGTGATGATTTCAGCTTTACTGTAAATTCAAGACTCAATCCTATTTTGCGCAGCAGAACAAAATCTTAATACAAATTTGCACTCCATTTTTCATTGGTAAAAAAAAATGAAATGGATTAAATTTTATCTTGTGTAACAAAAGTTACTGTACAGCGCTTCTTGTTCTATTACTTTTGTTTAAATAAAAATAGAATCACTTGACTTTGCAACCGATGATTACATCAAAAACAGTTTGGTTTTTGCGCAAGCAATAAAAAATTAATTTTTAAAATCGAAAAAAATGAAAATAGAAAACTTGATTAAAGAAAAAGCATGCACCATCGTAGATGTACGAACACATGAAGAATTCATGGGCGGTCATGTCGCAGATTCCATTAATATTCCAATGGGAGAAATACAGGAAAGAATGGAAGAATTAAAGAATTTAAAAGCACCATTAATACTTTGTTGCGCATCAGGAAACCGAAGTGGACAAGCGCAACATTTTCTTTCACAAAAGGGAATTGATTGCTATAATGGCGGTTCATGGCTAGATGTAAATTACTTTCAATCACAAACCACTTAAATAAAATGATAAATACAATCAAAAAAATATTGGGTTTTGGACCAAAAGTTGACTATGCCACTTTAGTAAAACAAGGCGCCATTATTCTGGATGTACGAAGCAAAGGGGAATTCTCGGGAGGACACATTAATGGTTCCATTAACATTTCGGTAGATATGTTAAGTAGCAACTTAGCTAAACTAAAAGATAAAAACAAAACAATTATTACCTGTTGTGCTTCGGGAATGCGGAGTGCTTCTGCTAAAAGTATTCTGAAATCAAATGGTTATTCACAGGTGTATAATGGAGGTGGATGGAGCAGCCTGCAAAACAAAATAAAATCGTAAAAGAACTTTCGTGAAAAGTAAAATCTAGATTCCAAAACGGTAATTAATAAGCGTATTTTTTAAAGACACTAATTATATATTTTTAGTATAACAAAACTATTCCTATTTACAAATCGTTAATTAACAGTTATTTGAACGTTCTTTTGTTTAATTTTATAAAACTTAAACGATAAGTGAATAGTCTCCTTGACTACAACTCAGTTTAACGTTATTAATTTAAAAACAACTGTTATGGAATCGAAAATGAATAAACAAGAAAGCGAAAAAGAAGTTGTAAAAGCAAAAGCAAATGCAGCTCAAGGCTTGAGAGAATTATTTGAAGTTGGTTTAAAAGACATTTACTCTGCTGAAAAAGTGTTGAGTAAAAGTTTACCAAAAATGGTTAGTAATGCTTCCTCTCCAGAATTAGTGACTGCCTTAAAAAATCATTTAACTGAAACAGAACATCACGTTTCCCGTTTAGAAAAAATATTTGAAGTAACCGGAATAAAACCGACTGCGAAAAAATGTGAAGCAATGGAAGGATTAATAAAAGAGAGCAATGTCACAATGGAAGCAACCAAACTAGGAAATGTACGCGACGCAGGAATCATTGCGGCGGGACAAAAGGTTAAACATTATGAAATTGCTACTTATGGAACTTTACATGCCTTTGCTCAAACACTAGGTGAAAGTAAAGCCGCAGAAATGCTGGCTATGACGCTCAATGAACAGAAAAAAACAGATGCCGCGTTAACTGGAATTGCATTATCGGCAATTAATAAACAAGCAGCATCATTAAGTATGAAACACTAATTTGAATTAATTATAATTGATTACGACTTGTTTTCAATAAAAAAAGCCTGCTTCATGCAGGCTTTTTTATGGCCAATTGTAGCTTATTTCATTGCTGTTTTTAACTAACTTTCATGATTTATATCGACGTTAAATATTCAAAAAAACTATTGCCTTAACCCTAAATAAAAATTACATTTGCAGCAGTTTAACTTTTACACACAAAATGAAGCCTAACACACAACAATTAAACGATTTAACTATCCAAGTCAGAAGAGACATTCTTCGAATGGTACACGCAGTCAACTCAGGACATCCTGGAGGATCTCTTGGCTGTACTGAATTTCTTGTCGCCTTGTACCAAAATCTAATGGAACGTAAAGAAGGTTTTGATATGGACGGTATTGGAGAAGATCTTTTCTTCCTTTCTAACGGACATATTTCTCCTGTATTTTATAGCGTTTTGGCTAGAACTGGGTATTTCCCAATTTCTGAATTAGCAACGTTCCGTTTGATCAATTCAAGATTACAAGGACATCCAACTACTCACGACAGTTTACCGGGAGTGAGAATTGCGTCAGGATCTCTTGGACAAGGATTATCAGTAGGAATTGGTGCCGCTCAAGCTAAAAAATTAAATGGTGACAACCATATTATTTACACGCTTCACGGAGATGGTGAGTTACAAGAAGGTCAAAACTGGGAAGCAATTATGTATGCTTCTGCAAAAAAGGTAGATAATATTATTGCTACAATCGATTTAAACGGAAAACAAATTGACGGAACTACTGATGAAGTTTTAGCAATGGGAAGTATTCGCGCTAAATTTGAAGCATTTGATTGGGATGTTTTGGAAATTGAAAAAGGAAACGACCTTGAAGCAATCATTGCAGGTATGACAGATGCTAAAACAAGAACTGGAAAAGGAAAACCGGTTTGTGTATTGTTGCATACTGAAATGGGTAACGGAGTAGATTTTATGATGAATACTCACGCTTGGCACGGTAAAGCACCAAATGATGCGCAACTTGACAATGCTTTAGGACAAAATTATAATACTGGAGGTAATTCAGACTATTAGGAAGTGTTCAGTAATTAGTGTTCAATAGAATACTGCCAAAAATCTAAATTGAAAAATGAAAAAATATACAAATACAGGAAGTAAAGATACTCGTTCGGGTTTTGGAGCGGGAATGACTGAGTTAGGTCAAAAGAATGAAAATGTGGTTGCACTTTGTGCGGATTTAATTGGTTCTTTAAAATTTGATGACTTCAAGAAAAATCATCCAGAGCGTTTTTTCCAAATTGGTATTGCTGAAGCAAACATGATTGGAATCGCAGCAGGATTAACGATTGGTGGTAAAATTCCTTTTACAGGAACTTTCGCTAACTTTTCTACAGGAAGAGTGTATGACCAAATTCGTCAATCAGTTGCTTATTCTGAAAAAAATGTGAAAATTTGTGCTTCACATGCAGGATTAACTTTAGGAGAAGATGGCGCAACACACCAAATTCTTGAAGATATAGGTTTGATGAAAATGTTACCGGGAATGACTGTAATCAATACTTGTGATTACAATCAAACTAAAGCGGCTACATTAGCAATTGCAGATCACCATGGTCCAGTTTACTTGCGTTTTGGTCGTCCGGTAGTTCCTAATTTCATGCCAGCTGATGAGCCTTTCGAAATTGGAAAAGCAATACTTTTAAACGAAGGAACTAACGTAACTATTGTTGCTACAGGACATCTAGTTTGGGAAGCGCTAATTGCTGCTGAAGCATTAGAAGCTAAAGGAATTTCGGCTGAAGTTATCAATATTCATACAATCAAGCCACTTGACGAAGCAGCGATTTTGAAATCATTGGCAAAAACCAAATGTATTGTTACTGCTGAAGAGCACAACATTCTAGGTGGTCTTGGCGAAAGCGTTTCTAGAGTATTGGCATTACACCATCCAGCTCCACAAGAGTTTGTTGCGGTAAATGACAGTTTTGGAGAATCTGGAACACCAGAGCAATTAATGGATAAATACAAATTGAACAATCAAGCGATTGTTGAAGCTGTAGAAAGAGTTATTAAAAGAAAATAACTCCTTTTTAATCATAAAAAAATCCCGTTCATTTATTTGAACGGGATTTTTTTTACCTGCTTATTTTTATACTTTATGGATGACAAGTAGGATCTAAATAATTTTTCTTTCCTGAAGTACAAGTTGGAATACTTGCAAATGGATAAGCTATTCCTGTTGCTGGATTTTTAATTTCTAATTTAGTTGTATAATTGTCGCCATCATCATCAACATCAACAAAGTTCGCAATACCATCTCCATCAGTATCATCGGGATTTACAACGCCAGTAGCTAAAGCTCTTACATAACGATCTCCGTTTATATCTTCTAGATAAGATGGAATTCCATCACCATCTTGATCCAAACGTTGAATTTCGTATAATTTAAAACTGAATACCAAAGGAACATAAGCCGGTATCGTTCCACTTCCAGAGGCATAATAGGCTAATCCTGAAGGAATGAACATTACTCCAGCTCCGAAATTAGTAAAAGATACCGTTCCATCTGCGTTTAAAATAGGTTTGTCTCCCGTTTTAAATTGTGGAAAAGTTTCCCCCCATCCTACTATGGTACTGAATAAACTCAACATTTGTTGTGGATACTTAACTTCTTCAAATTGAGTTGTAGTCAGTGTTGTAACACCCGAGGTAGAAATTTGCTCTAAAAAATTTCCCTTGTACGATGCTAACACACCGTCAACATTACAAGGTGATTCTCCTACCCCTTCTCTCAAAACTAAATAATATAAGTTATAAGTAATATTATTAAGAACTACATCTTTACTCAAAAGTTTAGGAAAACCAGTGTTGTTTTTATAAGACATAACAGATGGTTGACTTCCTCCAACAGGAATCTTTGTAAATACTACATCCTGATCATCAGGAGCGCCAGGATTATTTGTAACGGTAATATAGTTGGTATTTAGATATTCTTCTATGACGGTCATATCAGAAGTATTTTGTATTGCATAATCTCTAAGTGGTTCAACCGTAGCAGTATCATTCTTCGAACATGAAAATAAAGAGAGAGTTGTAATTAATAGAATAAAATAATACTTAAATTTGTTCATTATAGCTGATTTTTAAGTGCGCAAGATACAATATTGATTGATTTTTGTAAACTATTTAACTCCGATTTTAGAAAATTTATGAGAATAGATAAATATTTATGGTGCATGCGGTATTACAAAACCAGAAATATGGTTACGGAAGCTTGCAAAAAGAACCATGTTACCGTAAATGGGCTTGTTGCCAAACCCTCTAAGGAGGTTTTTCCTACTGATAAAATCACATTCAGGAAAGACCAAATCACACAAATCATCACCGTACTGGATATTCCGGAAAATCGGGTTGGTGCTAAACTTGTCGACATTTATCGAAAAAACGAAACGCCTTCCGAAGCCTATGCTCATTTAGAATTATTAAAATTATCGAAAGAGCATTATCGAAAAAATGGAACGGGAAGACCGACCAAAAAAGATCGAAGAGATATTGACGAATTTGGAAACGAAATTAAAACTGATGAAGAAGATTAAAAAAGTTTGGGATCTAAAATTATTCAGAAAATTTAAACTTTTAAACTTTTAAACAAAAACAATGAACAAAAATATCATCTTAACGAATCAAGAAATTGAACACAAAATAAAAAGGATTGCTTACCAAATCTACGAAACATTTGTAGACGAGAAAGAAATAGTCATTGCAGGAATTGCAACTAACGGCTTTACTTTTGCCAAAAAGATTGCACAAGCTTTAGAAACCATTTCTTCACTTAAAGTTTCGCTTTGCGAAGTTCAAATTAACAAACAAAATCCCGAATTACCCATTCACACCTCATTAGACAAAGAACAATATGCTAATAAAGGTTTGATACTTGTGGATGATGTTTTAAACTCCGGTACCACATTAATTTATGCAGTAAGACATTTCATAGACGTTCCTTTGAAAAAATTCAAAACTGCTGTCCTTGTTGACAGAAATCACAAGAAGTACCCTGTGAAAGCTGATTTTAAAGGAATATCTCTTTCTACATCCTTACTGGAGCATGTTCAAGTCGTTTTTGACGAAGACGGAAACAGTTATGCTTATTTAAGCTAAGATACTAACAATATCAAGTACTACCTGATCAATTGTTTTATCATCAACATTCACTTTATATTGTGCCTGATTGTAGTAAAAACTTCTTTCGAAAAGATGCATCGCAATAAACTCCTTCATTTCCTCATCACTTTTATGGGCAATAAGGGGTCTTTTGCTTTTATTAAGGGACAATCTGTTGAACAAAGTCTCTATGGATGCTCTCAAATACAAGGACAATACATTTTCACCTTTTAACAACTCGTGATTATTGGCATAACAAGGCGTTCCGCCACCCAATCCAATTATAATAGGCTCAGAAGAATTCAATAATTCTAGGAAAGACGTATGTTCCAGTTTTCGAAAATAAATTTCGCCATGCTTTTCGAAAATCGCATTTATAGACAAATTTGTTTTGTCTTCGATATATTTATCCAGATCGACAAACGGCATTCCGATGATTTTTGATAGCGTTTTAGCAATAGTGGACTTCCCGCAACCCATATAGCCTAATAATATAATTTTTCTCATAGAATAAAACCTTATAAATTAAGGCGTTAAGATTTATTGATAAAAAAAGACAAATTTATAATAAAATAGCTTGGAAAACTCCAAAATAAGTCCTTATATTTGCACCCGCATTCAAGGAAAGAATATGACTCGATAGCTCAGTTGGTAGAGCACATCACTTTTAATGATGGGGTCCTGGGTTCGAGCCCCAGTCGGGTCACAATTTTAGTGATCAACACATAATTTCCTTGAAAGCATTGACTCGATAGCTCAGTTGGTAGAGCACATCACTTTTAATGATGGGGTCCTGGGTTCGAGCCCCAGTCGGGTCACTAAAAGGTTGTTCGCCATGGCGAATGACCTTTTCTTTTTTTAGGCCACGTGGAGAAACGGTAGACTTGCCAGCTTGAGGGGCTGGTGCTCGCAAGGGCGTGTGGGTTCAAATCCCACCGTGGTCACGAATAAATAAAATACCCAAATTAAATAGTAAAGCTCGTTTTAACTATTTAATTTGGGTATTTTATTTTCAAAGCGGAGCTTTGTTGAGAAGGACGAGGTCAATCTCTACATATAACAAAGTCATGAAAAATCATAAAGTTTACTTGAAATTATTTTTGAAGCATTTTTATTTTCAAAGCGGATCTTTGTTCGGAAAGACGAAGTCAATCCCAAACATGGTCACGAATAAATAAAAAGCGGAGTTTATCTCAATCCTAGACTTTTGGTATTAAGAACAAAAGATAAGCGGATGAAAAATCAAAAAAAACAAACTTTATAATTATATTCGTACCGTGTTACGAAAAACTATTGCCATATCATTTCTGCTTGTCTTTTTGTGTGCCAACACAGAGATGGGGCAATTATTGAAATTACCCAACTTAATACACCACTTCTTAGAGCATCACGACCATGATGATAATGAACCCAATATTTCATTTAGTGACTTTATAATTATCCATTACAATAATAATCAACAACATTCTGACAAAGATGATCATGACAATCATCAAAATTTACCTTTTAAAACATTAAATTCTTCCCTTAATACGGTATTGGATTTTGAAAATCCTACAGTGTTCTCATTTTGCGAACCAACTATTATTTTCATAAATAGTACGGTACCATTTTGTCAGGAATTTTATACTTCAGATGTCTTTGCCTGTATCTGGCTCCCCCCTAAATTGAGTTAATGATTTTTTATTTTTAATAATTAATTGGAGATATCCTAGGTATTTCTGATTTCTTATTTGAAATGCTGTTTGCTATTTATCGCGAATGGTACTTTGTATCCATTTCATTAATTTTAAAAGTTATGCTGAATAAAATCATAGAATTTTCTATAAAAAACAAACTCATCATCGGGCTATTTACAGTTGCTCTTATTGGTTACGGTTGTTATCAATTTACAAAATTACCCATCGATGCCGTTCCGGATATTACCGATAATCAGGTGCAGGTAATCACTTCTGCACCATCGTTGGGCGCAACCGATATTGAGAGACTAATAACATTTCCAATCGAGCAAGCGAATAGTAATATTCCTGGATTAAAAGAAATTCGTAGTTTTTCACGTTTCGGATTGTCAGTTGTAACCATTGTCTTTGATGATGCAACTGATGTGTATTGGGCAAGGCAACAAGTAACCGAAAGATTAAGTGCTGTAAAAGACCAAATTCCAAAAGGTATTGGTTCACCTACATTAGCGCCTGTAACTACTGGTCTGGGGGAAATCTATCAATATGTGGTAAGAGCCAAACCTGGCTTCGAGAAAAAATATGATGTAACAGAGTTACGAACCATTCAAGATTGGATTGTTCGCCGCCAATTATTAGGAGTTGAAGGAGTTGCGGAGGTAAGCAGTTTTGGTGGAAAATTAAAGCAATTTGAAATTGCCATAGACCCAAATAAATTACAATCCTTTAATATTACTATTGCGGATGTTTTCACCGCTTTAGAAAAAAACAATCAAAATACAGGCGGTGCTTATATCGAAAAAGGACCAAAGGTTTTATACATCCGAAGTGAAGGATTAATTAGTACGATTGAAAACATAAAAGATATTGCTATTAAAAATACCACTACCGGTAGCCCTTTATTTATTCGCGATGTTGCAGATGTTCGTATTGGAAGTGCCATTCGTTACGGAGCAATGACCTACAACGGCAAAGGAGAAGTTTCGGGCGCGGTCGTTATGATGCTGAAAGGCGCAAATAGTAATATTGTCATAAAAAACATTAAAGAACGAATTGCACAAATTCGAAAGACCCTACCTGAAGGCGTGATTGTGGAACCCTTTTTAGACCGAACAAAAATGGTCAACAATTCCATTTCAACTGTTGGAAAAAACTTAATCGAAGGCGCATTAATTGTGCTTTTTGTCCTAATCTTCTTTTTAGGAAATGTAAGAGCAGGATTAATCGTTGCTTCGGTTATTCCGTTAGCGATGTTGTTTGCAGTTATCCTGATGAATTTATTTGGCGTAAGCGGAAATTTAATGAGTTTAGGTGCATTAGATTTTGGGCTAATTGTGGATGGCGCTGTAATTATTGTGGAAGCCTGTTTGTTTAGTTTACACAGTAAGAAGAATGGAGAAATAACTCAAAATCAAATGGATGGTGTGGTTCTAGAAACGTCAACAAGAATGCGGAATGTAGCCGTTTTTGGCGAATTAATAATTTTGATTGTTTACATTCCAATTTTCACGTTACGCGGTATTGAAGGCAAAATGTTTTTACCAATGGCACAAACCATCGCTTTTGCTTTGTTCGGTGCTTTTGTTTTGTCACTGACTTACATTCCAATGATGACTTCTTTATTTTTAAGTAAAAAAATTACACACAAACAAAATTTCTCCGATAGAATGATGGAAAAATTAGAAAATTTCTATCAACCTCTTTTAACTAAAGCATTGGGAATTCCAAGAATTATAATAGGAACAACATTAGCTTTATTCGTTTTAGCTATCGTTACACTTTCGTTTATGGGTGGCGAGTTTATGCCGTCACTCGAAGAAGGGGATTTTGCGGTAGAAACAAGGGTTTTACCGGGTAGTAATTTACAAACTTCAATGACGGCAATTTCCCAAGGTGCCAAAATATTATTGGATAAATTCCCAGAAGTACAAAAAGTAGTGGGTAAAACTGGTAGCAGTGAAGTCCCAACCGACCCAATGCCTATCGACGCCAGTGATATGATGGTAATTTTGAAAGACAAAAGTGAATGGACATCAGCATCCACCTTCGATGAATTATCAGCAAAAATGGCCAAAGAACTCGAAGCAGTCCCCGGTGTTTCCTATGGATTTCAATATCCAGTTCAAATGCGCTTTAACGAATTAATGACAAGTGCAAGACAAGATGTAGTCTGTAAAATATATGGTGAAAATTTAGATACATTGGCTTTATATGCTACTAAATTAGGAAAGATCGTCCATACCGTTGAAGGCACTTCTGACCTTTATGTCGAGACGGTTACGGGAATGCCTCAAATTGTAATTGAATACGATCGTCCTGCCATTGCACAATATGATTTAAACATTGAAGACATTAATCGAATAGTCAACACTGCATTTGCAGGACAAAGCACAGGATTAATTTACGAAGATGAAAAGCGATTTGATTTAGTGGTTCGCTTGGCAGGAGAAAAAAGACAAGACTTGGCAGATGTTCAAAATTTATTAATTCCTGCGCCAAACGGTGTACAAATTCCATTATCACAGTTGGCAAAAGTTGCAATTACTGAAGGACCAAATCAAATACAAAGAGAAGATGCCAAACGTAGAATTGTGGTTGGTTTTAATGTTCGTGGTCGTGATGTACAAAGTATCGTAAAAGAATTGCAAGAAAAAGTTGCCACAAAAATAAATTTCCCCGCGGGTTACTATCCTACTTATGGTGGTGCTTTTGAAAATCTAAATGCCGCAAAAGACCGACTGCTAATTGCAGTTCCCATTTCGCTAATCTTAATTTTTATTCTTTTGTACTTTGCCTTTAAATCGGTACAACAAGGACTATTGATCTATTCGGCTATTCCGTTGTCAATGATTGGAGGAATATTCTTTTTGGCAATGCGAGGAATGCCATTTAGTATTAGTGCCGGCGTTGGTTTTATTGCCTTATTTGGAGTTGCCGTTTTGAATGGTTTGGTTTTAATTGCCGAATTTAATCGCATCAAAAAATCAGGAGAGACTGATTTAAAAGCAATTGTTTTACAAGGGACTAAAATACGTTTACGACCGGTTCTTATGACAGCTCTTGTGGCCTCACTTGGTTTTTTGCCAATGGCATTGAGCAATGGTTCCGGTGCCGAGGTACAAAAACCATTGGCAACAGTCGTAATTGGCGGATTGATTGTCGCCACTTTCTTAACCTTATTTGTTTTACCAATTTTATATATTATGTTCGAAAAAGGAATAAAATTAAAAACAGAGAAGATAAAATCCATTACAACAATACTAGCAATTGGGTTATTTTTCATTTTTCAAAATGGAACTGCACAAGAAAAAATTACATTAGAGAAGGCCATTGAAACCGCGCTTTCAAATAATGTAAAAATCAAAAATGGAAAGCTAAATTCAGCCTATCTACAAAAAATGACCAAAACGGGCTATGATATTCCAGATACAGGAATTATTGGAGAATATGGACAGTTTAACAGTGCTATGAATGATATGAAAATCGGAATTTCACAAAACATAAAATTCCCGACGGTTTATAAAAGACAAAAACAGCTTTTAGTGGAAGAGGCTAAAATGGGACAGTGGAATGAAGATTTGCAGCGAAAGGAATTGACAAATCAAGTTACAACCGTATTTTATGAAATAATTTATCTACAGGAAAAAGAAAAATTACTGCAAAAAAGTGATAGTATTTTTTCTGAATTTTTACGAAAATCGATGCTTCGTTTCGAAAAAGGAGAAAGCAACATTTTAGAAAAAGCAACTGCCGAAAATCAATCGGGACAAATAAAACTGCAGTTGAAGGAAATACAAAGCGATTATAAAATGTTTCAATTGCAGTTCAACTATTTGTTAAATGCAGAGACCGATTTTATCCCTTTTGCCCCTATTTTCAAAATGGAATATAATGGAAGTGAGGATGAAAGAACAATTACAGATCATCCGAGTGTAAAATTAAAAGAGCAAGAAGTCAAAAACAATATAGCGCTCGTCTCTTTAGAAAAATCGAAAAGATTACCTGAATTTATTGGCGGTGTTTATTGGCAATCTTTTAAAACCAATACTAGCTTTCAAGATAGTAACACCGGAATTTACGGTCAGTTTGGAATTGCTTTGCCTTTATTTAATTCGGCTATACCGAACAAGCAAAAGGCCTTCGAAATAAATACTCAAATCGCGGAAAATAGTTTAATTAATGAAAAATTAAAACTGCAAAATCAGTATCAGGAATTGCTTAATGAATATAAAAAGGACAAAGAAACCGTATTGTACTATGAAAATCAGGCCTTGAAAAATGTGGATTTGATAACCAATGCGGCCAATAAGAAATTCATTAATGGCGACATCAATTATCTGGAATGGGTAATGCTAATCAATCAAAACACAGCAATTCAAAGCAATTATATTGAAGCGGTCAGAAAAGAAAATCAAACCATCATTATTTTACTGAATTTAATATCAAAATAAAATGACATCAAAGATTATTACATCCGTTCGCCTTTTAGGCTCGGGTCACGAACACAAAAAAAACAATATTAAAATGGTAAGTAAACATCTATTTATAACAATTACGGCCGTTTTAATTCTTTCTTCTTGTGGAAATAAAAAAACAGAAAGCGAAGTTGAAGCCAAACCAACCACCGAGAACACGACGACACTAAGCGATGCGCAACTAAAAAATGCTGGTATTCAAACTGGAAAAATAGAGAAAAAAGAAATATCGGCAACGCTAAAGTTAAACGGAAAAATCGACGTGCCACCACAAAATTTAGTTTCCATTAGTGTACCAATGGGTGGTTATCTGAAAAACACCAAATTACTCGAAGGAATGTATGTGAATAAGGGTCAGGTATTGTGCGTAGTTGAAGACCAACAATACATTCAATTGCAGGAAGATTATCTCTTGGCGAAAGCAAAAATTGGCTATGCCAAAGCAGAATTTGAAAGACAAAAAGAACTCAATCAAAGCAAAGCCAGCAGCGACAAGGTCTATCAACAAGCACAAGCCGAATACAATTCACTTTCGGTGATAGTGCAATCCTATGGAGAGAAACTAAAATTTGCAGGGATTAATCCGAATAATGTTTCGACGAAATCCATTTCAAAAAGCATCAATATTTATTCACCAATAAGCGGATATGTTTCTAAAGTCAATGTAAATATTGGTAAATATGTTAGCCCGAGTGATATTCTTTTTGAAATTGTAAATCCAACAGACATCCATTTAGCACTAACCGTTTTTGAAAAAGACATTAATAAATTAACTATTGGGCAATCCCTTGTTGCTTATACGAACACAAATCCTAGCAAAACTTATCCGTGTAAAATTATTCTAATAGGTCAGGACTTTTCTGAGAATAAAAGTACCATAATACACTGTCATTTTACAAATTATGACAAAGCTCTATTGCCAGGAATGTATATGAATGCCGAAATAGAATTAAACAGCCAACTTTCTAATGTCTTACCATCGGATGCCGTTGTGAATTTTGAAAATAAAAATTACATTTTTGTTGCTAAAGGAAATAAGCAATTTGAAATGAAAGAAGTGAACACGGGAAATACCGAAAATGGTTTTACTGAACTTATTGCAAACGACGATCTTAAAGGTAAAAATATTGTGATAAAAGGGGCGTACGCCATTTTGATGAAAATAAAAAATGTAGAAGATTAATACTAAAATGATAAACATAACAGCACCATTAAAATCCCTTAGAGAACCACTATTTGCAAAATTATATGTGGCGCAAACTATAAGTCTTTTGGGCGATGCGTTTACATGGGTAGGAATCGCACTTTTGGCATTTGAATTTGGCGGTGGTCAATCGGCACAAATATTAGCGACAGCATTGACCTTGCGAGTAACTGCTTTTATCATTTTTGGTTCCTTTTCAGGTGTAATCGCTGACCGATTTAACCGAAAATGGATCATGATTTGTGCTGATTTGGCCCGAATTGTAATTGTGTTTTTATTTCCATTTGTTAAAGAATTATGGCAAGTATATGTACTTATTTTTCTACTCAATGTGTTCAATGCATTCTTCACACCGGCATACAAAGCGAGTATTCCGCAACTGATTTGTAAAAAGGAAAACTACGGAAATGCAATCGCACTTTCCAACGGAACTTGGCAATTATTAGGCATACTTGGACCAGGATTAGCAGGAGGTCTGGCCGTGTTTTTTGGTTCAAGACAATTGTTTTTTTTCGATGGATTTACGTTCGTAATTTCCACATTTTTAGTGTTCTTAATTCCAATGCAATCTTTGAAATACGATAAAATTCAATCGCCTTCCCCTTTCTTAAACATCTGGAAAGACATTAAAAATGGAACTACATTACTATTTAAAAATAGGTCAATTCGGTTTTCTCTATTAATAGAATTAGTTGCGGCAATAGCAGGAGCGCAATTATTGGTAAATACGATAGGACACATCAAAGGCGATTTGCAATTAACCAATATAGAATACGGTTGGGCTATGACCGCTTTTGGGATTGGAGCAACAATAGCAGCATTTTCAGCCAATGCGATTGATAAAACAAAAACGAAAACAAAATTGTTGCTTTTTGGAGCATTTATGTTAGCACTTTCGATTTCATTTGCCAATTATGTACCGTTTAAAGTTTTATTGGTTTTTTGGATAATTGCAGGATTAGGACAAAGCTTTACGGAAATGCCATCACAAATTTTGATTGCTGAGAATATTGATTTAGAGCAGCAAGGCAAAGTGTATGGAAGTCATTTTGCATGGTCACATCTGTGGTGGGCAATTGGTTATCCGATAGCAGGTTTTACTGGTACTTATTTCAAAAATAATGATTTTTTTATTGGAGGAATGGGAACATTACTCCTGTTAACAATACTTTGTTTCTATTTATTTGTGATTAGTAGAAAAAAGGAATCAGTATAATCAAGAATTTACTTAATTTTCAAAATTGGCGTTTTAATTAAAAAAACGTCTTTTCGAAATAGCATTTTTTACCACAGTGCGCTATAAAATGACATGTTGGAATTTTTAAGCTTATTTGCCACTATAAATCCCTAAACTATAAAATCTAGAAAAAATATCTGACCCTCCCGTGTTTCTGCAAATAAAATAACACATCAATTTGTCTATTTGTAGTATCTTTTCTATATATTTGAAACAACCAACCTATTGCTTATCAAATAAGTACACATCAAAAGACATTCTTAGAATAATTTTGCTGGTCCTATGTCCAAGTTAGCAGCAGCCGAACATTACAACCAAACCAGAAAACCAAATATTGAATTATGAAAAAAATAAAATCGTACCTCTTATTATTTACAATTAGTGCATTATTATTAAGTACCAATTTATCGGCTCAAATTACTACATCAGAAGTAGATGCACTGGTAGAAAAAGCAATGAAGGAATTCAAAGTTGTTGGAGTTGCTGTAGCAATTGTCAAAGATGGAAAAATCATTCACGAAAAGGGATATGGCGTAAAATCCATCGACACAAAACTTCCAGTTGACGCATATACCAATTTTCAGATTGCTTCCAACAGTAAGGCATTTACAACTGCGGCTTTGGCAATTTTAGTTGATGAAGGAAAAATATCATGGAAAGATAAAGTGAAAACATATCTACCAGAATTTAAGATGTATAATGATTATGTAACCGAGAATTTTTCAATTGAAGATTTGTTATGCCATCGCAGTGGTTTGGGTCTAGGAGTAGGAGATTTAAATAGTTTCCCTGATGGTTCCAACTTCACTATAAAGGATGTTTTGACGAGTTTCCAATATTTCAAACCGGTCTCTGCTTTTAGAACGCAGTTTGACTATGACAATCAACTCTATTTTGTGGCTGGCGAATTAGTTTCGAGAATAAGTGGAAAGAGTTGGGAGCAATTTGTTCAAACAAGAATTATGACACCCTTGCAAATGAATAATTCCTATTCTACAATTACGATTATGAAAGATAAAACAAATTTGGCAGTACCACATTCCACTGAAGGAATTGGAAACGGTAGTATAAGAAAGATTGCTACCTTTCAAGAGATGATAAACGGAGCAGCAGGCGGTATATTATCTAATGTTGATGATATGTCAAAATGGATGATTATGCAGTTAAATAAAGGCAAGTACGGCGTCAATTTAGAGAAACAACTATTTACCGTAGCAAGACAAAAAGAAATGTGGAAAATTCATACTGTATTGGATGCGAACTCTAACCCAAGGTACAATTCACATTTTGCGGGTTATGGTTTAGGATGGGATTTGACTGATATCAAAGGAAATTTAAGTGTTTCGCATACCGGTGGATTGCCCGGCATGTTATCAAAAGTAAGTTTAATTCCGGATAAGAATTTAGGCATCGTAGTACTAACGAATACTGAAAATGGCGGTGGCGCACTATTTTCGGCAGTTGTCAATACAATTGTCGATAGCTATCTGGAATTGGATAAAATTGATTATGTAGAAAAATACGCCAAAATTATTGCGAGCAGAAAAAGCAATGCCGATTCAATAACTTCTAACGTATGGAAAGAAGTTGAGTTAGCGAAAAAGACCAAAATTAATCTACAAGATTATGTAGGGATATATGAAGACAATTGGTTTGGCAAAATTGAAATATTTTTAAAGGGAGACCAACCATGGTTCAAATCATATCGTTCACCAAAACTAAACGGACCAATGAGTTTTTATAAAGCAAACACTTTTGCTATTAAATGGGAATACCAGGATATGCCTTGTGACGCTTTTGCCATGTTTAGTTTAGACGAGGTTGGGAAAGCACAAAGCATAAAGATGAAAGGTATTTCGCCTGCTATCGATTTTAGTTTTGACTTTCAGGATTTGGACTTGCAACGGGTAAAAAAATAAAAAGCCAGCTTTTAACAGCAACAAGTCGCGGGGAATCGCATCGCACTTAATTTTAAATTTTTAATAAAAAAAATCTTAGTTATCATAGCCTTTTAAGGAATTGGTTTAGAATCATTTGTGTCATCAAAAATAAAAGTTATCAAAGCTGGAAAACTTATTGATATTGAAAATGAAAAAGTCCTGTTTGACCAAATAATTTTGATCAAAGAAAACACTAATAAAAACAAAGGAGTTGCCCGTAAAATACCAGAAAATCCGGGAACAAAATTCACCATAAAAAAATTTACTCAACGCAGTATTATTGGGAAGTTCAAAACCTCTAAATACATCGGTTAATAGAATGGAAAAATAGGCTAAAACACAGAAATAATAAATTAAGTGAATTCCAATGGTTACTGCCAATTTCAATACAAATATTCAATAAGAAAAAATAAAAAAGCGTCCAAAATCTGGACGCTTTTACATTGGATAAATATCTATTTAATTGCTACTTTTTATTTTGAAGCGGAACTTTGTTGAAAAGACGAAAGAAATACTTTTACAACTCATTATATTTTAGCTGATGACATTCAATAGCTTCCTTCAAGCTTTGCTAAAAGAGCCATCACTATTAAAATTCCAATAGATAAACCCGCAGCTATAATAAAAAAGGTACCTAAATATAAAAATAGTTTGTTGTTTTTATACTCTTTTCTTATTAGATCACTATTTCCAATTCTATCTTCAGTTACAGCCATTTTTTAAACAATAATGAATTTATAAATACAATACTAAAAATCTATTTTAATACAAAGGAACTAGTATAATGTTGTTTAGACAATACCAACTTTTAGTGATTTTTTTAAAAATTTAATCTATTGCGTTTATTAATTAAACTAAGATTCCTACAACTCCAATTTCGTATTTAATGACACATAAACACCTCACAAACAGCGTTTAACTTATATTATATATCTTTTAAAACTTATTTAAAAATGCATTATAGGCAAATATCATCGAATCTTATCTTTAAATGATTACCACAAAAAAAGCGCCTCGGTAAATTACCGAGACGCTCATAGTTATATGAAAGTCATTCTATTTTTTAAGCAGTTCCTGCAAAGGTTTTAACTGTTCCATATCGATTTTAGATTCTTTTAAAACCGAAAGCATCGTCATAATATTATTGGGATTCATATCTTTTCCCAGAATTCGAACCACTGCAAAACCCGTTTCTTTCCTATTGGCGAAAAGCACAAACTCTTCTATATGTTCATCTGTACCCACAAAACTTACAGAAGCACCTTCTTTACCGGAACCAAACTTCATAAGCTGTTGGTACTTTTTATCCTTTAAAATCAAATTTACTTTAGCGCGTTCCACTTCAAATTGCGCTTTGTTGGCTCCATTCAGTTTAAAAGCCAATACATTCATCTTTTCAAAGGACTTCAAAGCTCCGTTTTGCTCCGCAGATAGTTTGGCTTTATCCACATTCAATATACTTGGAGAAACATCCAAAGCAATGAAATTCTTGTTTTCTAAATTTTCTACAAAGTATTTCTGCAATGTAGGCTCGGAGTTGCAACTGATCAAAAACAAGCTGAAGAGTAGCGCTATGGTATAAAAAGATTTCATCTTACTTTTTACCTCTTGTTGCTTTCTTCAAATCATCCCCGCCAGGAATTCTCATTTTATCCGTAAGAATCGAAATTTCATTCAAATCGAAATCACCGGTCAAAGACATTAAAACGGTATTGTCATTTTTCGCTCCTTCAATAAACATCAGGAGTTCTCTAATTTTAGAGTCCGTCGCTCCCGACTTTACCAATATTTTAATGTTTTTACCGCTGTCATTTACGCGCATCAACTCTTCTAGTCCGGCAGTTTTTATGTACTTCTCAGCTGTAGCTCTCATTTCATTTTCTACTCTGGTACTTTTGGTTGTAAAAACTTTAAGGTTGTCTAATTTTTTTATCAAATTCATGTATTGTTGTGTTTCTTTGTCAGAAGCATCAACTTTTACTTTACTCATCAAGTCAAACATTTTTCTGTTGACAATAATTGAAGTCACATCGTCTTGTCCGTCGAATTTATCAAAAGCCGCTTGAGCAAAAAATGGACTTGAAACTAATACTATTACTAATGTTATTATAAATTTTTTCATTTTTCTATTTTTTATTTTATTGTTTAAAAATTAATTCTTTTGATTCTTGGTATTCTTCAACATACTTTACACTTTCTATGCCAACATTTACATGTTTTGATAATAAGTCTAATGCTTTTTGTGTTTGTCTAAAGGCAACCTCAGGATCATCATACGTTCCTAAATCTTGCTTCTCACTTGCATTATCATAATTATAAAACACATACGTTCCTATTCCCAACAAAACAACAACAGAAGCGGCAATTGATAACCACGCTACATTACGTTTTTTACCCTCCTCTCGAAACTTAGGGATTGCGTGTAAGGCGATTTCTTGTCTCAACTTTTGTTCTTTTGCAAGAGATAAATAACCAAACATAGGCTTGTATTGTTCTAAATGCTGCGCAACATCCACTGAAGAAAAATAAGTACGTAATTCATTTTCTTCAACAATACTGGTTTCCCCTTGAAAGTATTTTTCTACTAGTATTTCTATTTTATTTAATTCCATAATTGTGCGTTTTTGTCATGCTTTCTCTTATCGTTTTTCTTGCTCTTGAAAGTGCCACGCGAACGGCTGTTTCATTCATCTCCACTATTTTTGCGATTTCCGCAAATTCATATTGTTCTATATCCCGCATCTGAATTAGTATTCGCTGCTGTTCCGGTAACTGGTTGATTATTTTTTCCACCCAATTTAAACTATCAACATCTTCTACTTTTTTATCTAAGCTAGGCTCTCTATCAGTAAAATTAGTATGAACGATTTTTAGGTTTCCTGCTCTCTTTGATTTTAATTGGTCTAAACAATAATTTTTTGTCATTGTCATCGCAACAGCTTCTACACTGTTAAAACCATCCAAACTTCCATTTTTACTCCACAACTTTACCAAAACTTCTTGAGTAGCATCTTCGGCTTCCTCCGTGCTTGTCAGCAATCGCTTAGCCAGTCTAAAAACTTTGTCTTTGAATGGATTGGTTAGCTGCACAAACTCATTTTGGTTCATAAAGAGTATTTATTAAAGCGGTTATATTATAAAGACGATACATGTTTCTTTTTGTTACAAAGAAGAGAAAATAAAACTAAAGTTAGTATTTTTACGTTTATATTAGATATTGAAACCCCAAACATGAAAAAAATATTCCAATTTACGCTTTTATTATTCTTAGCGGTTTTTACTTTCCAAGGCTGTCAAGATATGGATGATGTCGCTACACCAAAGGATCTTGCTATCAAAGATTTTATTTGGAAAGGACTAAACCAATACTATTTATGGCAAGCTGACGTCCCTAATCTATCTGACGACCGTTTTGCCTCACAGGCAGAACTGAATACTTTTTTGTCAGGTTATTCAACTCCCGAAAGTTTATTTGATGCTTTAAGAGTTGACAAATCTATTGATAGATTCAGCTGGATTGTAAGTGATTATTTAGAATTAGAAGGAGTACTGCAAGGAACTACTAAAAATACTGGAGTCGATTATGGCTTAAGATATAAATCCGGAAGCACTACTGAAATATTTGGTTGGGTAAGATATATTATTCCTGGTTCAGATGCATCAACCAAAGACATCAAGCGTGGAGCAATCTTTTACGCAATAAACGGAACTCAACTTACCGCAAGTAATTATCAAACTTTACTTGCTGCCGAAAGTTATACGTTAAACCTTGCCGATTATAATAATGGAGCAATTACCCCAAACGGAAAAACGGTTTCATTGACCAAAACAGTTTTAGCTGAAAATCCCATTTCACTAAATACCGTAATCACTTCAGGCACTCATAAAATAGGCTATTTGATGTATAATGGTTTTTATGCCGATTATGACAATCAGTTAAACGATGCTTTTGGCACACTAAAATCGCAAGGAATTACTGATTTAGTTCTTGATTTACGTTATAATTCAGGTGGTTCAGTTCTTACAGCTACCCGTTTAGCAAGTATGATTACGGGACAATATACTGGGCAGATATTTGCAAAACAACAATGGAATCCAAAAATCAACAGCTATTTTGAAACCAATAACCCGGATGCGTTAAAAAACAATTTTACGGACAAAATAGGATCTACTACTATTAATAGTTTGAATTTGACTAAAATTTATATCTTAACCACAAAAAGTACCGCTTCGGCAAGTGAGTTGGTGATTAATGGATTGAAACCGTATATGGAGGTTGTACAAATTGGCGACATAACTACTGGAAAAAATGTGGGTTCAGTTACATTATATGACTCGCCTACTTTTGGCAAAGACAATAGAAACCCGAATCATCGCTATGCCATGCAACCTATTGTTTTAAAAATTGTAAATTCCGCAGGTTTTGGTGATTACTTCAACGGATTGAAACCTACTTATGAATTGAAAGAGAACTTAGGCAATCTAGATATTCTTGGTAACACAACGGAGCCTTTATTAAGTACTGCAATTGGAAAAATCACAGGAACAGTAAAAATGCTAAGACAAAGTCCGGAAAAAGATTTCGAATATTTTACAGATGTAAAATCTATAAATGGATTACAAAACCAAATGTATCTTGACAAAGCACCTGAAGGGCTCTTGCAATCTTTAAAATAACATACTAAAAGATAGATTTACCCGTTATTAATTGACTGTCAATATTTTAAAGAAATACAAATGAAAAACACAACAAAATTATTTTTGATTTTGACTGCAATTACTTCTTTTGCCTTTATGAATCCTACACCCGCAGAGCCCAAAAAAATAATTGTGGTAATTGATGCAGGACACGGTGGAGATGATTTTGGAGTAACCGCTAACGCTATTTCTGAAAAACAAATTGTCGAGCAAGTCACTAATAAAATTAAATCTTCCAATAAAAATGTAGAAATCCATTTTACCAGAAATGATGATAAATCTTTATCACTTCAAGATAGAACTGATTTTATTAATAAGCTAAAACCTAATTTAGTTTTATCCCTGCATGTAAATGCAAGCTTAAATAACAAAACATCCGGTTTAGAGTTTTTTGTGGCAAAAGAAACTGAATTTTTTGAAAAATCACATGCAATTGCCAATCAGCTAAACGATAAATTTTCAAAAAATACTAATTTCAAAGTATCAGCTGTAAAAACCGGTCCTTTCTACATCCTTAAAAAATCAGATGTTCCGGCCGTAATTGTTGAGCTGGGTTATTTAACAAATGAGAATGACAAGAAATATTTGATTGATGACCAGCAGCAAAATAAAATTGCAAATTCCATTTCAGAATTCATTTCGGAAATGAAATAAAAACAATACATCTTAAAAAAGGCTTTCATCACTGAAAGCCTTTTTTGATTCTCTACTTTATTGCATTATAATTTGATATTCAATCCTAATTTGAAGTTTCTACCAAGGGAACTATAACCAACATTCTCTACAAAATCAGCGTTTAAAATATTAGTTACCGCACCAAAAACGGATAGCCTATTTTTTATCAATTCGTATCGTACGGACGAATTTACTAATTGATATGATCCTAAAACAATCTTTTTTGTTTCATAAGTGTTTCCATCAAAAAACGCATCTTTTCTGCCATCCACATATTGATAATTCACATTAAAGAACAGACTGCTATTTATTTGAAAATCCAACGACGAATTGACTTTATGCTTAGGAATTAGTCGGTCTAATGCAGTATCAACTTGTGTAAACGTATAATTAGAATTCCACTTTATTTTTTCGCTCAAGGCAAAAGAGACTTCGGTTTCCACACCTTTTGCTTTATTCATTCCATCAATATTGATGTAATTTGATTTAAATGTTACCGGATTGGAATAAAATCCAATAAAATTTGTTTGTTCACGATAAAAACCTACTGCGTTCAATCGGATTTTTTTATTCAAAAAGTGTGTTTCAAAGCCGGCTTCAATCGTACTGTTTTTCTCTGGTGTCAAATCTGCATTTCCATACTCGGAATACAATTGGTACAAACTAGGTGTCACAAACGCTGTACTGTAGGAAGCTAAAATCTTTAATGGAATCGATTTGAAATCATAAGAAGGATTGACGTTATACACCAATTGATTTCCATATTGACTGTGGATATTTAAACGCGCTCCAATATTTAGATTCAAACCAAAATCAGAATTAAAAACCCCTGTAACGTAAGGATCAATCATATTAAATTTGGTTTTCTCTTTAGCAATATTCCCATAAGGCGTTACACTATTCATGTCATGAAACTGATATTGAGCACCAGTAACAAAAAATAGGGATTGCGTAACTTCATATTTATTATAGGCATCCACATTCACGCTTCTGGAATCGTATTGTGAAAATCCTGCTTTATTTGAATAGGTGTCAAAATCATTATAGGCACGAACTATTTTGTTAAAGCTTGAATTCAGTACAAAATCTCCTTTTGTGTACTTGTATTTTGGTGCAAAACCAAAACGAAATTGTTCAGACTTTGTAGTATTTAAATTCGTGTCATTAGAACCTGTATTATCAAAAGAATAATCATAATCATTTTTGATTCGGTCATAATTACCAAAGAAATCCAGCGTCAATTTATCCGTTGCTTTATACCCCCGTTTTGCTAAATAATTGATCCGCGAAAAACCATCCTCTTCATAGTTTGCATTTGGATTTGGTGGTGCAATTTGAGAAATTCCGTTGGTCTCAGTACTATTCAAAGAAGCAAAATAATTGACTTTCTTCACATTGCCATTTACTGAAAAACCTTGATTAAAATCCTGTGCGGAAGTTTTTTTGGTAGATGCTGTATTATTTGTTCCAATGTTCAAATACGCATTTCCTTCAATGGCTTTTTTACCTGATTTTTTCAAAGTAATACTGATTACACCAGTCGCAGCGCCAGAACCGTACAAAGTACTTGCAGCTCCTTTCATAATCTCAATACTTTCTACCTGATCAACGGGAAGCAAACGTAAATCATACTCAAAACTAATTCCCGAAGCATCGTTTAAAGGAATTCCATCAATAAGAATAAGTACTTGATTGTTCTTTCCTCCCCGAATGTAGTAGCCTAAATTTTTCCCCGCTACACTGTGGCTTCCGTTAATCTCTAAACCGGCAACCGTGTTAAGAATAGTTGCAATGCTTTGTCCAGCATTTTTTTTCAAGTCTTCAGCTGTGATCTTAGTAATCACCTTTCCTGATTTTTCCTTTGCTAAAGCAAATTTGGAGTCGGAAACTACTACTTCATTCAATTCATTTTGAGTTGAAATAGTTTCTTTTTTTTGCGCAAAAGCACAAGAAGTTATTAGCACGCATAACGCACTAATACGAACGATTTTATTGTTCATTTTAATAAAACATTTAGTAACAGTCCGATTTTTTAAACTGCTACATGACTAAAAAGTGGGAGAAAAGCATAGAATTACCCATACCCAAACCTTTTTTCCCGAAAGTTTGATACTCGATGTAATAGGCAGGTCTCCTGGCTTGCGTCTTGTTGTTTACCTTCTCATTCTTGATTTAGGATTTTAGATTTATTCATTAAGGATTATTTAATCCTAATTCCTAAATCATTAATTCTAATTTATTTGAACAATGGTTTTGTAGATAACAACAAGCTTTATAGCTTACAGTTGCGGGTACAGCCCAAGATTTTTAATTTGGGATTTACGATTTGGGATTTGGGATTTAAAATCCTCAATCTAAATTCATAATTCCTAAATTTGCACTTGATTCCCTTTTAGTGCCGTTTTGAAAAACAAAAACAGCAACCTCAATACGGCGACAAATATAACCTTATCATTTGAATAAAAAATAAAATTTGATTTTTAAAAAGTATTAAATATACCTTTGCAATTCTTGAAAATCATGTTATGAAAACAATTTTTTTAAAATTCACCTTCTTTTTATTTGTCATTTTTTTTAGTGGATGCAAGCAAAATAAGGAAACTTCCAATGCTATAATTACTTCTTCAAAAAATGAAGTTCACTATGCAAAAGGCTTAGAAATCTACAAATACAAAGGCTATTCAATAGTTAAAATTACCAGTCCTTGGCCTGAAGCCAAAGAAAATTTCACCTATGTTTTACAAGAAAAAAATGGAATCATTCCCGACAGTTTAAAACAATTTACTGCTATTTCTGTTCCAATAAAATCGATTGTAGTTACCTCAACAACACACATTCCAGCTTTGGAAATGTTGGGTGTGGAAAAAACTTTGGTTGGTTTTCCTAATACAGATTATATTTCTTCTGAGAAAACCAGAAAATTAATTGATACGGGAAAAGTTAGAGAAGTTGGTACAAATGAAACGCTAAACACTGAAGTTCTTATTGACATGGCTCCAGATGTGATTGTCAGTTTTGGTTTAAACAACAGTAATCCAACGCTGGATAATTTACAAAAAAGTGGTTTAAAGGTAATGCTCAATGGCGATTGGACCGAACAATCTCCACTAGGAAAAGCCGAATGGATTAAATTTTTTGGCGCTTTGTATGGATTAGATTCTAAAGCGAATACCCTCTTTTCTGAAATCGAAAAAGAATACAAAAACACTTTGGCTATAGCCAAAAAAGCAACCTCAAAACCGACGGTTCTCAGCGGTGCAATGTTTCAAGAACAATGGTATGTTCCTCAAGGCGAAAGTTGGGCTGCTTTATTTTTGAAAGATGCGCAATCCAACTATTTATGGGCTGATAGTAAAGGAACTGGCAGTTTACCATTACCATTTGAAACTATATTAGATAAGGCACAAAATGCTGATTTCTGGATTGCTCCGGGCGATTTTTCTTCGTTGAAACAAATGAGTGACAGCAATCCACATTACAGTCAATTTGTATCATTTAAAAATAAAAAAGTATATTCGTACGGTATAAATAAAGGCGCAAAAGGCGGGATTTTATATTTCGAATGGTCTCCTACCCGCCCCGACTGGGTATTGAAAGATTTGATTAAAATTTTTCATCCTGAATTGTTGCCAAATCACCAACTTTTTTTCTTTCAGAAATTAGAATAAATTGACTGATACAAACCGAAATATTTTTCTCTTTATCTTCCTAGCCATCGGAGTAGTTTTCTTGTTTCTGGTCAACATCAGTTTAGGATCAGTTTCTATACCTATAAAAGAAGTTTTTAATAGTTTAACCGGAGGAAATTCCAGTAAAGAAGCATGGGAATATATCATAATCAATTATCGTGTACCTAAAGCTGTTGCTGCAATTCTGGTTGGAATGGGCTTATCCATTAGTGGGTTGCTGATGCAAACCTTATTTCGAAATCCGCTTGCAGGGCCTTATGTTCTAGGTTTAAGTTCAGGAGCTAGTTTAGGTGTGGCTATGGTTATTTTAGGCGCCGCTTTTTTACCTGAATTTATAGCGACGATATTATTATCCTCTTATGGAATCGTTTTAGCTTCAAGTTTGGGTAGTTTTTTAGTTTTATTGGCAGTTTTGGCGGTTTCACATCGGCTGCGAGACACTATGGCCATCTTGATTGTAGGATTAATGTTTGGCAGTTTGACCAGCGCTATTGTTGGAACCCTAACCTATTTCAGTACCGCTGAACAATTACAAAAATTCACTTTTTGGTCCTTGGGTAACCTCGGCAATTTGTCTTGGACATCAATTCTAATTTTATCCATATGCGTGGCTGTAGGTCTATTATTAAGTCTTTTAAGCATTAAGCCTTTGAATGCTTTGCTTTTGGGTGAAAACTACGCCCGAAGTTTGGGTTTGAACTATGCAAAAACAAGACTTATCATCATTTTTGCCACCAGTATTTTGGCCGGAAGTATTACCGCATACGCCGGACCTATTGCTTTTATTGGATTGGCCGTGCCACATATCGCCAAATTAGTTTTCCAAACCAGCAACCATACTGTTTTGTTTTGGAGCACACTGCTTTTCGGGGCTATTATCATGTTGATTTGCGACAGTATTTCTCAACTTCCCGGCAGTGATATTACTTTGCCAATCAATGCTGTGACTTCGATTTTTGGGGCGCCAATTGTAATTTGGTTATTAATTAGGAAACGTAAAATGATGAACTAATGGAAAACAAAATCATCTTACAAGCTTCAGAAATCAGCATTGGATATTCTCATAAAAAAGAAAAATCAATTGTTGCTTCAGATATTAATTTGTCTTTAGAAAAAGGGAAACTTATTGCCTTAATTGGTGCAAACGGTATTGGAAAATCTACGCTTTTACGAACGATAACCGGAATTCAAAAAACAATTTCCGGAATTATTTTGCTCAACGGCCAAAACATTCACGAAATAGACGCCTTGACCTTGGCACAAAATCTAAGTGTGGTCCTAACCGAAAAATTGCCTCCCAGTAACTTGACCGTTTTTGAACTAATTGCTTTAGGAAGACAGCCTTATACCAATTGGATTGGAAAATTAACTGATACGGATATTGTAAAAGTGAACGAAGCGATGGAACTGACACAAATCAGCCATTTAGCCGCTAAAAAACATTATGAAATCAGTGATGGGCAATTACAAAAAGTATTGATTGCACGTGCTTTGGCACAAGATACACCGCTAATAATTTTAGATGAACCTACAACTCATCTCGATTTATTACACAAGGTAAGCCTTTTTAAACTACTTAAAAAACTCACGCACGAAACTGGAAAATGCATTTTATTTTCTACTCATGACATCGATATGGCTATACAGTTGAGCGATGAAATGATTATTATGACGCCTGAAACAGTAATTCAAGACGAGCCTTGTAATTTTATCGCAAAAGGAAGTTTTAATACCTTATTCAAAGATGAACATATTGTTTTTGACGCCGATAAAGGAAAATTTATGATTATTTAATATTACCGCCATTTTATTCCAAAGTCAATTTGTGATAAAAAATACTTTTCTTCATAGAAATGCCGCTTATCCATTTTACCATAAATATACAGCTTTTTGTAACGCAGACAAAAGTACCTTTTTTGTTAATTTTTAAATAATTAAACGCTACTAATCAGATAGTTATAATATTTATTGTATTTTTGTTGTTCGTTTTAATCTCCCCAAATCTTAACTTATCTACATCATTAAAAATAACCTTTTAAAATTTTTAATCATGGAAAATTTGTTTACAATGCCAAAAAAAATTATCGTTTTGGGGTCATTATTTTTGCTTTTTTCCTGCGCTCAAGATGAGTTGCTGAACGATGACTCACTGAAAGCCACACCCCGAACTTTTATCGAAAAATGGAGCTCGGACAAACTCAATGTATTCAAAGGACCTAAAGTTGCTGTTGGAAATGACAGTGTGCGTTCCTGGATTAGCGTGAGAAAAGATACAGGATTGCCAAATGAAATCGGTATCGAAATGTCTCCCGGAGCTTTAACTGGACTTCCGGATTATGCTCCGGGTGTAGAGGGTCCAACCATTGTTCTTCCATTGCATATTAAAGCAAAGCAATTAACCCCTTTTAAACACATAGTGCTTAATTGGCAAAACCACGGCCATGGTGGAGGCCCAACAAATACTGAATTCAATTCTCCACATTTCGATTTTCATTTCTATACAATTTCTAATGAAGAGCGCTTAGCGATTCCAGATTGGTGTTCCTGTCCGGCTGATGCCGCATTTAACATCTATCCACCCACCACAACGAGTACTACAAATAGCCCTGTTACCATTACTACTGGTGGTTATATGCCTTTGGGATATGCTACTCCACCTGGTCAAGGTGCGGTTTATGGACAAATGGGAAAACATTGGCTACCTATTCCATTTAACTATTTACCTTTCACTAAAGTTATGGTTTATGGCACCTATGATGGGAAAATCGTTTTTGTTGAGCCAATGGTTACCCGGGAATATTTATCCGCAAATCCAGATTTTAGCGCGGCTTATTCGCAACCAAAACTTTTTGAAAAAGCGGGAAATTATCCATCAAGATATAATATTTATCGAGATTCTAAGACTGGAAATATTAAAATAACTTTAAGCGATTTTTTAGCCAGAGCAGCTACCCCCTATTAATTTTAAATGAGGAAGTTGAATAGACTTCCTCATTTATTTTTTTTAATAATTTCTAATCCAATTATTGCATTTAACATAAAATCGGTTCATCAATTTCCTTTCAATAAATTAATGCTAACCGTCGCCAAATCTGAATCGGGAAATCTTTTAAAATAATTGGAATCCGGAAATAGTCCTGCTTCAGCAGCTATTTTATGCAGAACAGGAATTTCGACTATGTATTGATCCGAAAAACCATGTGTCGCATCATAAGCAGTAGCGGCCGTTTTCCCGAGATTAGCAGCTGTCAAATTAGGAGCTATGGTATGCAATTCGATCATCAACAAACCAAATTTTCGAACATATGGAGACCATTTATTAAGATGTTCCAATAGATTATCTTCTACTAAATTATTATTAATTCGGGCTCCTCTATGTGCAAAAGCTCCCGTAGATTGGCTTATTCGATCTTTATTACTATCATTTGGCATTTCCCAAATTCGGTTATGATCTAGAAAGGTTCTCACATTCAGTAAATCTTTCAAATCGATAGCATAATTTTCCATCAAATCATTAGACAATACATCCGGACGACCAATATCCCCCCAAATTACTTTGGCCCAAATATCCGCTTTGATTAAATTCGCACGAGTTACCTTGAGAGCCGCCTCATTATAATCGGCGCCAACGAGAAATAACGGATAATCATCAAGCATTTTTCCACGCAAAGTTTGCCTGTCGATAACCTCAAAAATATGTTGCAGGAAAGCGCCATTTCCACAACCCATGTCCAGAATTCCTTTGGGTTGTTCCTCTATTGGCAAATTGAATAATTTAATGATAATTTCATCCACTACTTTAAAATACGTGTCGTGCGCACCGCCACTTCCCCACACATTCATTTCTCTGTCCACATGAATTTCGTCCTCTCCTTCGGCAACATTTCGCAATACATTTGGATTACCAAAAAGTAACTCGTCCATTTTACTAAAAGTAGGTAAATACGAAACAGTAACTCCATAAGCTGTGGCTCTTTTGGCAAAAAACAGACCTGTTTCCGTAAACTGATAATTTCCATTCTTTTGGGTAAACCAACCTAAATGGGCAAAGAAATCGAGTATGATTTTGAAATTTTCGGGGGATTTATGAAATTCCTCGGGACGGAAGGAAATCTCCATAAAATATTTATGAAACATGCCACTCATGCCAAGGCGAACTAATGTAGGCCCTACTAAACATCCTTCAATATGCGTTAAAATCTGATGTTGAATGGTATTTGTCTGAGGATCATTCAAGAATGAAATCCCATAATTATTTTTATATTTTTCGAAAATAACTCTCAAACGTTCAAAAGGCGCCTCTTCGAATAATCGAGGATGAAATCGCATCGAGAAATGCAATAAATCAACCACATCTTCGTACAAATGAAACATAGAAAAAGCAGTTTCACTTTTATCATTAATCGAAAATCTAATCTCGTCTACAGCGTTATTGACATGATAATTCAGGAATCCTTGGGAACATAAAACACGCAACCCTACATTTAGATAGCCTTCATTTGCGTTGAAATGACCAGTGAGATCGGCAAGAGTGGCTTCTTTTTTATCAAAAATATAAGATAGCACTCCACTTTTATGTAAAGCAAAGGCAACTGGCGCCGTAACCAAGCCATCTAAATGTTTAAAAATGGTATTTCTAAGAATAACTTTATCAATCATAAAAGTAAATTTAAAGGCAGAAAAAACACTGCCAAATCAGGGAATGTCTTACTCAAATATATAAAATTTACTTCAAAAAAATCTTCCTACTTGCAATTTAAAATATTCAACTTACACTTTACAAGCTATTTGCCTTTTTGCTTCGCCAATGACAAACGCGACAGAATTAGCGATGTTAAAACTTCTAATGAGTGGTGACATGGGAATGGTTAAATGATTCGGAAACTGATTTAAAACTTCCTCACTCAAGCCCTTACTTTCTTTCCCAAAAACCAACCAATCTCCATCTTCAAAATCATTCTCCAAATAGGATTTTGAAGCGTGGGAACTCATCAGAAAAACTCGAGATAAATCAGGAATCTCTGCTTTCCAATCGGCTACATTTTGATATTCCGTTATATCGAGGTATACCCAATAATCCAACCCGGAACGCTTCAAATTTTTATCATTGATAACAAATCCAAAAGGATGAATCAAGTGCAAACGACTTTCCGTACCTACACATAATCGACCTATGTTTCCGGTGTTATTTGGTATTTCGGGTTCTACTAAAACGATGTTTAACATTTTTAAAAGATTTTTGATTGCTGATTTACGATTGCTGATTTTTGATTGACGCCGTTGATTAAATAGTTGATTTTGCCATTGAAATTGAAATTGATTTTTTATTGAAAATCTTCCACTTCAATTACTTCTCCGGCCTGCAAATCATTGAGATGGACATTCCCTATTCGGACGCGAACCAATCTCAAAGTAGGAAAACCTACAGCAGCCGACATTTTTCGTACTTGTCGAAACTTGCCTTCATTGACCGTAATCGAAGCCCAGGAAGTTGGACCATGACGTTCATCCCTGATTTTTTTTCCTCTGGCTCCAAAGGCAGGAATTTCATGTATTAAAGATGCTTTGCAGGGTTTGGTAATATACTTGGTTCCATTAAAACCAATTTCCACGCCATTTTGCATTTCGTCAATAGCTTGTTGATTGATAATCCCATCGACTTGCACGTAATATTCTTTGTCAACTTTTTTGCTTCTAATGATTTCACTCATCATACCATCCGTGGTCAACAACAACAATCCTTCTGAATCTTCGTCGAGACGACCTATTGCCATCGTTCCTTTTGGAAAATCATACAATTCACCCAACAGTTTTTTTTTGCGTTTCAGCTCATAAATAAACTGACTTAAATAACCGTAAGGCTTATGAATAATGAAATGATGCTGTTTCATATTGTCATTTTAAAAATAATAATTGGTTACAAATTTACCATTTCCTTTTTGTATTCGTATAAAAAATTACCCCACTACAATACAGAACTACAACTAAACAAAAAAATTATTCCTTACGTAACATCTGATTTACTTCTTTAAAATCACCATCCACTTTTTCGATCTGCAGACCTAAAATATGAGCAATCAAAGGATATACACTCACGTTTTGGAAAGTACCGATCTTTTTTCCAATTCTAAAGTTAGGTCCTTTTGCAAAAAAAATAGCGTGCATATCTTTGTTGTTATTATCATATCCATGGGTTCCTCCTTTTATTATTTGGCTCATATTGGTGACCAAACTATAGTTCTTTTTAGCTTCCACAACGAAATCTAAAACCCTAGGATTACTTCCATAATGCAACCTTCTAGGTAAATCCTTAGCGGCCCAAAATTTAATATGAGGTACTTTTGTCAATGCTTGAGCAATAGAATCTTTATATCCCGCTTTGGCTTCAAGACTCATAATTGGATTGATCACCTGCTGATAGCCAACCCAATTGGGTTTTAAATAATCTAAAATAGCCACTTTTTTAGTATCATTTATGTCAGCCATCCCATGATCTGAAACGACGATTAAATTAATTTTCTTACCAATAGGTAATGCATCCAACTTATTAGTCAAAACCCCAATAACAGAATCCATCTTGGTTACCATTTTTTTATTTTCTAAAGACAAGGGACCAAAATTATGTCCCGTATGATCTGGCTCATCAAAATAAAGCATAATCAAGTGAGGTCTCTCATTCTCCGGAAGATTTAGCCAGTCTATCACCGTGTCAATTCGCACAGCATAAGGAACTTTGTCGTCATATTTTTTATAGATACTGGGGCTTTTCTTCCCTGTATCAGAACCGGGCCAGTAAAAAGAAGCCGTTTTTACTCCTTGCTGTTCAGCAACATTCCAGATGGGATTGCCACCGTAAAACTGAGGGTCGGTTTTGGCATCACTGGACAAGGAAAATATTTTTTCCAGCTGTGGATCATAAAAACTATTATTTATTATACCATGATGATCCGGATATAAACCCGTCACTATAGCGTAATGATTGGGAAAAGTTTTAGTGGGGTACGAAGGCTTCATCGATTTGGCTTGTACACCAGCCTGAGCAATATTCGTTAACTTAGGCAAATTAAAATGTTTAACGAAATCCCATCTAAAACCATCTAGAGAAACCATGACCACATACGGTTTTGTAGAACTTTGCGCTGTAGCCATTCCAAAATAACCCAACATAAAACATAAACAAATGTTTTTGATAAATGATTTATTAGTCTTAATGTGTAGTTTCTTTTTCATTTCATAAATTTAAATCGCAACAAATATATCGTTAACTTTCAACTCTGGGGTTAATATACTGTCAATGATTTAGACCCTAATCTTATCTTTAGTCTTTATATAGTCCCAATCCTTTCTTAAAGAATCTAAGATTATAATTTTAAGCGACTCAAAAAAAATCTTCTCCCGAAAAAAAGCTCTGAATTGTTCCTTGTATTGTTTCTTTATTTTGATTTGATATAAAGTACAGCAACATGACATTGATGTACACAAACCAAAAGCTATGTTAAATGATTGCATTAGCCCATTTAAAAGGCGTAATATTATAAACAATTACTAAGGTAATAACTAAAATTAAATATCATGGAAAGCAAAGATTTAGGTTCAAAAAAGACCAATAATAAGCAAAATATAAATGAAGGATTTAGCAGCGAAAACTTGCCTGAAGACTATAATCCATCCACATCAAATCTTAAAGAAGAAGTAGAAATAGATGCCAATGGCAACGAAAAAATTGTTCAAAGAGCGCGTAATGTTGATGGGACAATTGCTTCTATCCCTGAACCCGAGGAACGAACATGGAATGAAAACGAAAGTTTGAGTCGGGGTGTTTCCACAGAAAAAGAAGTAATGCGAACTGTTGAAAATGAAGACCACAACTCTGATATTACAGCAAATAGATATCCCAACGAACATCCTGACAATAAAGAGGATAGAGGAAATATAAAGCTGGATGAATAACCGTTTGTTTTGTTTTTTGAAAAGCCAATAGGAATGTAATTTCTTATTGGCTTTTTTTTTGTAAAGTTGATAATTAAGACTGATTTTGGCAAATAAAAAAATATTTAAAACATATCTTTTAAATCCTAAAATTGATATTATTCCTTACTTTTACTTTTTTAACAAAAATATTTCTATGTCTAATATGCTTCCTTTTTTATTGATTTTTATCGTTGCTCTCGCCATTGGCGTTTTCATAGGAAAACTCATTTTCTCTGCCCGATTCCAGTCGGAAAAAATTAGTCTGGAAGAGAAATTAATCGCTTTAAATTCCCAGTTTAATCAACAAAAAGAACAAATCTTTACTGACAAATTCAGTTTTGAAAAACAATTGGAAACAACTAATTCTGATAAAGAAATCATTCGTAACGAGAAAGACAGTCTGGCGATTCAGCTTTCGAAAAAAGAAGTGGATTTTGAGAATCTTTGGGAACGCAACAAAGAGCAAAAAGAAGAAGTAGAAAAACTACAGGAAAAGTTTACTAAGGAATTTGAGAATTTAGCCAATAAAATATTAGAGGAAAAATCAAATAAATTTACCGAACAGAACAAAGAAAATATGAAAAATATCTTGACTCCTTTGCAAGATAAAATTCATTTATTCGAAAAGAAAGTCGAAGACACGCACAAAGAAAGTATTGATTATCATGCGGCTTTACGCCAACAAATCCTTGGTTTGAGAGAAATGAATATCCAAATGAGCAAGGAAACCATCAACCTGACCAAAGCTTTGAAAGGCGACAGCAAAATGCAGGGGAATTGGGGCGAATTAGTTTTGGAACGTGTTTTAGAAAAATCAGGTTTGGAGAAAGGACGCGAATACGAAGTGCAAGTCAGTCATACTGCGGAAGATGGAAACCGTGTTTTCCCCGATGTCGTAATTAATTTGCCTGACGGTAAAAAAATGATTGTCGATTCGAAAGTATCGCTTACCGCTTATGAAAAATACATCAACGAAGAAGATGACAATTTAAAAATTAGTTTCTTAAAAGAACACGTAAACTCCATCAAACGCCACGTGGACCAATTAGGTAACAAAAACTATCACGATTTATATCAAATAGAAAGTCCTGATTTCGTGCTGCTGTTTATCCCAATCGAACCGGCATTTGCGATGGCGCTAAACGAAGACACTAGTTTATACAACAAAGCATTCGAGAAAAATATCGTAATTGTCACACCTGCTACTTTGCTGGCCACTTTACGCACAATTGACAGTATGTGGACCAACCAAAAACAACAGGAAAACGCATTGGAAATTGCAAGACAAGCAGGAGCTTTGTATGATAAATTCGAAGGTTTTGTGGCTGATTTAATCAAAATTGGTAAAAAAATTGACGAAAGTAAAATAGAATACAGTGGCGCCATGAATAAATTAGTGGAAGGAAAAGGTAACCTGATTGTAAGCGTGGAGAAATTGAAAAAAATGGGAGCCAAAGCCAAAAAAGCACTTCCCGAGAGCATATTAATTAGAGCTGAAAAAGACGAAAACCAATTATTAAATTAAACAAAAATGAGAAAAATACTTACCATTATTTTAGCGGTTGCTGCTGTAGGCCTTATCAGTTATTTTGCTTTTATCTATTATGTTCCCTTTAGCGAAGGAATCCGTTCCGGGCAACTTACAAAATTAAGCCATAAAGGTGTAGTTTTAAAAACATGGGAAGGAGAATTGAGCCAAGGAATTTCTGGTACCCAAATATTTTCATTTTCGGTTTTAGACAGTGAAAAAAAAGTAATTGAAGACCTAAAAGTATTACAGGGTAATTATGTTAAAGTGACTTATGTGGAACGGTATAAAACGTTTTCATGGTGGGGAGATACGCGCTATTTTATCACCTCAGTAGAAAAGGAAGTTTCACCTTTCAATCAAAAATAAACACCGATGAATACTACTTTTAAAACGGTGGCCTCCTCTAATATTAGCATTTCAGAATTGATGTTGCCATCTCATACTAATTTTAGTGGCAAGATTCATGGTGGTTATATCTTATCATTATTAGATCAAATTGCTTTTGCCTGCGCCTCAAAGTTTTCAGGAAATTATTGCGTAACGGCATCGGTAGATACGGTAAATTTTCTAAAACCGATTGAAGTGGGGGAACTGGTAACTATGAAAGCCAGTGTGAATTATGTGGGTAACAGTTCTATGATTATTGGCATTCGAGTAGAAGCCGAAAATATTCAAACCGGAAAAATAAAACATTGTAATTCCTCGTACTTTACAATGGTATCCAAAGATAAAGAAGGCAAAAGTATGCCTGTCCCAGGTTTAATTATTTCTAATCTAAACGAAGTAAGGCGATTTCATAATTGCTTAAAATTGATAGCATTAAAAAAAGAAAGCGATTATCATGAAGAAGTATTTGATTACAGCTCTAAAGAAAGCTTGGAAAGTTTAGAAAAATACAATGTTTTGCTAGAATTAAAAAAGGCATAATAATTTTTTTTGATCTAAATAGTAAAATTAAAAAGAAAGGAATAAACCAATATACTTTTTTCAAAAATGGGAATAAAATATAGATTTAAATCAAATAATTTCTTCCAATTTAATGAACTTTTTCGCCGTTTTTTTCGTAACTTTAAGATAACTATAACTCATCTAAATCATGAAAAAATCTACCCTCCTTTTCTTGATTTTTGTATCTATTACAACCTTGGCCCAAGAAAAATTAATTTCGGACAAGGGCACTATTAATTTTGAAGCTTCGATACCATTATTTGAAGAAGTAAAAGCCATAAATGATAATACATCTTGCGTTTTGATTACGAAAACGGGCGAGATAACTTGTTTGGCCTACATCAAAAAATTTCAATTTGAAAGAAGTTTGATGCAGGAACACTTCAATAATAATTATATGGAAAGTGCCCGTTATCCAAAAGCTATTTTCAAAGGCCTAATTCAAAGATTTGACTTGAAGAATATCGACTCAAATTCGAAAGAGTACGAGATAAAAGGTAAAATTACTATTCATGGAAAATCAAAAGCAATTGTAGTTTCGGCAACCATTAAAAAAGTAGCCGAAGGAATTGAACTTATTTCTAATTTCCCATTAAATACCGATGATTTCAAAATTGAAATTCCTTATATAGTGCGAAGCAAAATAGCTAAAAATGTTAATACACAAATCCGTTGTGTTTTACAATAATCCTATTTTGCTAAACAATCCTTAATTGCTTCTTCCAGATTTTTAAATTTAAAATGAAAACCGGTTTTTTCAATTTTATCAGATGAAACTCTTCGTCCTGTTAAAACAATTTTTGACATTTCACCCATTGCTGTTTTTAATATAAAAGCAGGTACATTAGGTAACCAAATCTTGTAACCAAAAACTTTCGCTAAGGTTTTAGAGAAAATACTATTATTTGTATTGTCATTAATCGCTGCATTAAAAGGACCATTCATAGTTGGATCAATAATAGCTTGAAAATAAATATTGCATAAATCATCAACATGTATCCATGGCATATATTGCTTTCCTGAACCTAATGCTGCGCCAAGTCGCCACTTAAAAATAGGAATTAGTTTTTTTAAAAAACCATCATCTCTGCCCAACACTAAACCGGTACGAATTTTCACAGTTCGAATGTTTAAGTATTCAATAAAATCAAGCCCTTCCTCCCATTTTTGACAGGTGGAACCCAGAAAATCATTGGCCAAAGGTGAGTCCTCAGTACAAATTTCTTCCCCATTTACAGCTCCATAAATTCCTATTGCCGAAGCGGAAATAAAAGCATCCAGTTTTTTATTATGTTTTTTAAGAACCGAATAAATTAGTTGAGTCGATTGTTGCCGACTATTTATTATAGCCTCTTTTCGTTTTTGAGACCATCTTTTCTCTGCGATATTCTCCCCTGCCAGATGTATCACATAATCTGCGTTAAGAACAGCGTCTTCGTCAATGAATTGAGTTGAGACATCCCATTTGAAATAAGAAATTTCCGAAGTATTTTGTCTTTTACTTCTGCTTAAAATTGAAACACTATATCCTCTTTCAATTAGTAATTGTGTCAAATGTTTCCCTATAAATCCAGAACCACCGCTTATTAATACATTTTTTTTCATCATACGGTAAAGCTACTCATTTATATTGATGTAAAAAATATATTAAATTTTGTTTAACATTAACACAATATGATTAAACATTTTGTACTTTTATACTCTAATTAGAAATTTAATAAAAATGGCTACTAAAAAATCAACAATAACAAAGGACAAAATAGTTTCATTGTACATGAATTATGTGCTTGATAATAGTGAAAAACCTAAATCAGTCTATCATTTTGCCAAAACAAATGGTTTTACTGAAACAGAGTTTTATTCATTTTTTGGAACTATTGAAAGTATAGAAAAAGAAATATTCAAAATGTTTTTGGACAAAACAGTAGAATTACTGAACAAAAATAGTGATTACGAGACTTATGATATGAAAAGTAAAATGCTTAGTTTTTACTTTACTTTTTTCGAATTACTAACTGCTAACAGAAGTTATGTAGTAATGATTTTGAAAGACCAAACTAATCAATTGAAAAAACTTATGCAGCTCTCCGGTCTTAGAACTGGCTTCAAAAAATATGTTTCGGAAATTATAACGGATGAAGAGCGAACACAAATTGAACGTTTTCAAAATTTTCAGGAAAAAGCGATACAAGAGTCTTTGTGGATCCAACTTTTATTGACGATGAAATTTTGGATAGATGATTCATCTCCGGCTTTTGAAAAAACAGATATTTACATTGAAAAATCTGTTAAAGCATCCTTTGAATTGATGAATATCGCACCTATTGATAGCTTAATTGACTTTGGAAAATTTATTTTCAAAGAAAAAATATACAACAAATAAATGAAAACGATAGATTATATCCCAACGACAAAAATTGAAAGGGCCACTAAACTGATGCAAACTGGTGCAAAAGTAGGCGTAAACTATTTGAAATATTATGGTGAAAAAATGGTGAATTCTGATTTGACTCGTGACAAGTTAAATGAAGATAACGCCGAAGATATTTATGACGGTTTAAAAAGCCTGAAAGGAAGTGCCTTGAAAGTTGCCCAAATGCTAAGCATGGACAAAAGTTTTTTACCACAGGCTTATGTAGAGAAATTTTCATTGTCACAATTTTCAGTTCCGCCACTTTCAGCTCCTTTAGTATTAAAAACATTCAAAACTAATTTCGGTAAAACACCTTACGAAATCTTTGATGAATTCAATTCTAATTCTGTCAATGCGGCGAGTATTGGACAAGTTCATTTAGCCGTAAAGAACGGAAAAAAATTAGCTGTAAAAATTCAGTATCCAGGTGTTGCCAATAGCATTTCTTCTGATTTAGCCTTGGTAAAACCAATAGCAATTAGGATGTTTAATCTTCAGGGTAAAGACTCGGATAAATATTTTAAAGAAGTAGAAGATAAATTAATTGAGGAAACTAATTATTTATTGGAACTAGAACAAAGTCAAGAAGTCGTTAAAGCCTGCAAGAAAATTAAAAATTTAGTGTTTCCAGAGTATTACCCGGAGTATTCTTCGGATAAGATTATCACCATGGATTGGATGGAAGGCAGACATTTATCTGAATTCACCAAAACAAACACAGATCAAGCAACTGGCGAAAAAATTGGTCAGGCATTATGGGATTTTTATATGTATCAGATTCATGTTTTGAAAAAAGTTCATGCTGATCCACATCCGGGCAATTTTTTGATCAATGAAAAAAATCAGTTAGTCGCGTTAGATTTTGGATGCATGAAAAAAATTCCAAATGATTTTTACATTCCCTATTTTGAATTAATCAGTAAAAAAGTGATAGATAACAAAAAGTTATTCAATCAAAAACTATTCGAATTAGAAATCCTCAGAACTGATGATTCAAAAGAAGAAATAATCTACTTCACTGAGATGTTTTATGATTTGTTATCGCTATTCACCAAACCTTTTCAAGAAGAAACTTTTGATTTTTCAGACGAAGCCTTTTTTGAAAACATAGCCAAATTAGGAGAACGATTTGCAAAAGATACCAATTTGCGAAAAATGAATGGCAATCGTGGATCGAAACATTTCATTTATATGAATAGAACTTTCTTTGGCTTGTATAATTTGATGTTTGACTTGAAAGCCACAATTGTGGTGAATCAATATAAAAAGTACGAATAGCAAAACAATATAAAAAAGGGAATTTGCCTGAAAAAGAATGTATAGTTTGCAACCGCTATATTACTAAGCGGGAAAAGGGAGAGCGATTGTTACGAAAATAAATAGTGTAGCAAAAAATGCCGAAGAAAAATAAGGTGGAAATCAACAATGAGTACAAATAGAAAACATATAAATATAGTTTGGTTTAAAAGAGACCTCCGTTTGCAAGACAACGAAGCACTGCACAATGCCATACAAACTGGTCAACCTACATTATTGCTATATGTATTTGAAAAATCTTTGAAAAAAGATACCCATTACAGTGAAAGACATTGGAATTTTATTAAGCAGTCGATTGTTGCACTCAATACCCAGTTGGAAAATTCGAATACTAAAATCCTAAGCATCTCATCAGAAGTAGTTGAAACATTTAATATTATTCAAGAAATTTATAAAATTGACACTGTTTTTTCACATCAGGAAACCGGTTTAAAAATCACCTACGAAAGAGATAAAAGTTTTAAACGTTTTTGCAAAAACAATCAAATCAACTGGATTGAAAATACTAACAACGGTATTTTTAGAAAGTTAAAAGACCGCAGCAACTGGGTATCAAAATGGGAAAATTACATGAATGAACCTCAATTTATTTTTGATTCGGGTGAGAAGAACTTCTTAGACCTTGAAGCCATAAATACATTGGAAAATATATTGAAAAAGCAGAATCTTGATACCATTCCTGATACTATTTTTCAAAAAGGAGGTTCAACTATGGCCCATAAATATTTACAGTCATTCTTTGATGATCGGTATTTCAATTACAGCCAAAATATTTCAAAGCCTTTATTATCGCGAAAAAGTTGCAGTAGATTATCTCCTTACATTTCTTGGGGGAATATTTCGAGCAGACAAGTATTGCAAAAAGCGGCCACATTCCGATTGACTTGTTCCAATAAAAAACAAATCGATTCCTTTATTTCGAGACTTACCTGGCAAGCTCATTTCATTCAAAAATTTGAAATGGAAGAAACCATGGAATTTGGCAGTGTGAATAAAGGGTTTCATTCTTTGAAAAAGAAAATAAACGAAAACTATATCATTGCATGGAAAACAGGACAAACGGGATTTCCGTTAATTGATGCATCTATGCGCTGTTTGAACGAAACGGGATATTTGAACTTTAGAATGAGAGCCATGCTGGTTTCTTTCTTTACTCATAATTTGTGGCAACCTTGGCAAGAGGCCTCCCAGCATTTATCAAAAATGTTTTTAGATTTCGAGCCCGGAATTCATTTTCCTCAATTGCAAATGCAAGCAGGTGAAACTGGAGTCAATATGTTACGAATTTACAACCCAATTAAAAACAGTTTGGAGCACGATCCAGAATGCGAGTTTATAAAAAAATGGGTTCCCGAATTAAAAAATTTACCAATACAATTCATTCACGACCCATCAAAAATGACTTTTTTAGATCAAAAATTCCACAATTTTGATATTGGAATTGATTATCCAAAACAAATTGTAAATATAGAACGAACGCGCAAATTTGCTAGTGATTATTTATGGGGAATTAAAAAAAATCCCTTAGCAAAAGAAGAAAGTTTTAGAATTTTAAGTTTACATACCATGGCGGATATTGGCGATAGCGATTAATATAAAATGATAAAAAAAGTTAGTTAACTCCTTTAGATATAGTGCGAATAATAGAAATGGTTTCGGGGAGCGCGTACAAGAAAGAAAAACGAAACATCAAAAATAAAGAACTTCTAGCTAAGGAAGATTTAAATGTTCGAAGCAAAGACAGAGTAACAATAATAAAATTTCTACGATAAAATAGACTAAACAAATAAACATGAAAAACATTGTAATCATTGGCGGAAGCAAAGGAATTGGAAATGCCATTTTGCTGCAGCAATTAGAAACTAATTTGGTTCATAATATAAGTAGAAATTCGCCTGAGGTTTCACATCCTAATTTGATTCATCATTCATTAAATGTTTTACAGGATGAGCTTCCTGAAATTGAAAACATTGATACTTTAATTTATTGTCCTGGCTCCATTAATTTGAAACCGATAGCAAGTTTGAGTATCGATGATTTTAGAAATGATTTTGAAATCAATGTTATTGGAGCCGTAAAAACCATCCAGAAATATTTACCAGTTTTAAAAAAAGGGACTAATCCATCTATTATTTTATTCAGCACCGTTGCAGCAAAACTAGGAATGCCATTTCATGCTAGTATTACTACTGCAAAAGCTGGAGTTGAAGGATTAGTAAAATCGTTGGGAGCAGAATTGGCGTCGGTAGTACGCATCAATGCCATTGCTCCCACGATTACCGAAACGTCACTTTCGGCAAATATTTTAAGGAATGACCGAATGAAAGAAAACATGGTCGAACGTCACCCTATGAAAGGATATTTAAAACCCGAAGAAGTGGCTGAAATGGCAAATTTCCTGATTTCGGAAAAAGCTAAATCAATTTCAGGACAGGTCTTTGAAATGGATTATGGAATTGTAACCTTCAAAATTTAGAAAAAAAACTGATTATTTAAAATTAATAAAAACACAAAATGATATTATCCAAAACAAAAAGCTACGAGAAAATCGAACAATATGATACTGAAGTAACAGCCATATTGGCTGATAATTACAAAACTATCATTGAAAATTTAGGAGAAGATGTCAACCGCGAAGGACTCGAAAAAACACCCGAAAGAGTGGCTAAAGCCATGCAGTATTTGACTCACGGTTATGAACTGGACCCATTGCAAATTTTGAAATCTGCTCTATTTACTGAGGATCATAAACAAATGATTATAGTAAAAGATATAGAAGTATATTCAATGTGTGAACACCATATGTTACCGTTTTTTGGAAAAGCACATGTTGCCTATATTCCAAATGGAAAAATTGTGGGATTAAGCAAAATACCAAGAATTGTGGATGCATTTGCCAGAAGAATGCAAGTACAAGAACGTTTGACAGACCAAATAAAAGATTGTATTCAAGAAGCCTTAAATCCGCTTGGAGTCGCAGTTGTGATTGAAGCACAACATATGTGTATGCAAATGCGTGGGATTCAGAAGCAAAACTCGGTTACTACCACTTCTTCTTTTACAGGAGCATTCGAAAAAGACAAAACAAGAAAAGAGTTTATTAGTCTTGTTTCCAATAAATTAAGCTAACTTTAATAATTCTAATAACAACATACAATCTACCTATGAAAATTCTCTTAACTGGTGCGACAGGATACATTGGAAAACGACTCTTACCCATTTTAATTGGGCAGGGACATCATGTAATTTGTTGCGTGAGAGATAAAAATAGGTTTTATGTTCCAAAAGAATTTGAAAAGAATGTCGAAGTTATTGAAATTGATTTTCTAAAAAAAGAAACTTTATCAATAATCCCAATCGAAATAGATGCAGCCTATTATTTGATGCACTCTATGTCAAGTTCCTCAAATAATTTTGACGAATTAGAAGGTATTTCAGCTAGAAATTTTGTTGAAAGAATCAATCAGACTAATGCAAAACAAGTACTTTATCTTAGCGGTATAGTCAATGATGATTCTTTGTCCAAACATTTGGCTTCCAGAAAAAATGTCGAAAAAATTTTAAACACCGGTACAGTTCCAACAACCACACTTAGAGCCGGAATTATTGTAGGCTCCGGAAGTGCTTCGTTTGAAATAATTAGGGATTTGGTGAATAAACTTCCTATAATGATTGCGCCCAAATGGCTCAATACCAGATGTCAGCCCATTGCAATTCCTGATGTGCTTGAATTTTTGTCTAAATCGTTGCTGAATCCTGTCACTTACAATCAAAGTTTTGACATTGGTGGACCTGATATTCTCACCTATAGAGAAATGTTGTTGGGTTTTGCCAAAGCAAAAAAATTAAAAAGATGGATTTGGACCGTTCCTGTAATGACTCCTAAATTATCTTCCTATTGGTTGTATTTCATCACCTCCACTTCTTTTAAACTCGCCTCCGCTTTAGTAAGCAGCATGAAAGTCGAGGTTATTTGCAAAGACACTCGAATAAATGACTTATTACATGTAAAACCGATGACGTACGAACAAGCGTTGTCAAGAGCTTTAATAAAAGTAGATGAAGATAAAGTAGCGTCAAGCTGGAAAGATTCTCTGGTCAGCGGCAGGTTTAGCAGCAATATTTCCGAATATTTAAAAGTGCCAAAGAAAGACTGTTTTATTGATAGACGTAAAAAAGAAATTGAAAATCGAGAATATACGATTGATAAAATCTGGTCTATTGGTGGAGAATCCGGTTGGTATTATGGAGATTGGCTTTGGGGAATTCGGGGGTTTATTGACAAACTTTTTGGCGGTGTCGGTTCTCGAAGAGGAAGAACAAACCGACATGATATTCATAGCGGTGATGTTTTGGATTTTTGGCGCGTTTTATATGCAAACAAAGAAGAGGGAAAGTTAGTCTTATATGCCGAGATGAAACTCCCCGGACAAGCCTGGCTCGAATTCAAAATTATAAATAATACATTGTATCAAGCCGCCACTTTTAAACCTAAAGGAATTTGGGGAAATTTATATTGGTACTCCGTTTTGCCTTTCCACGGATTTATTTTTAATGGAATGCTGAATAAATTGATAAAGTGATGCTCTCGGTACGCAAATGTCTAAACCATATACGTGTAAGTTCATTTGAGTTAGATTCTTATTCGTATAATTTGTCATTCCGAGGAACGAGGAAACTCACTCGTAACTAATCAAACTTAAGAAAACCCATCCCCGTTGTAGCAATAAAAAAAATTGGTGAAATATTTTGAACCATATAAGAAATGAAAGTTCATTTAAGTTGCGCTTTTTTAGGACTAGACGAATTTGTGATTTTAAGGAATGAGTAATCTCACTTGTAGTTTATTATGCTTAATGAGATTCCTCGTTCCTCGGAATGACAAAACTGAAGCAAAATATTTTCAACCAAATATGAAAATGAAAGTTCATTCACGTTAAACTGGCTAGCATTATATTGTTTATAGTTGTTTTCGAATCAATTAACATTAATAGAGAATTGCAATCTAATTTCGAACTTAAATGAACTTATATCCCTTATATGGTTAATCTATTTTTTTAAATCACTTCAATATTCCAGATTTATAGGTAGCAATGGCTCTGTCTCTTGCGAACGCATGATCTACCATAGGTTCACCATAACCTAAATCAAATTCTTTTATCCACTTCCGAATGTAAATCCCTTTTTCGTCGAATTTTTTAAGTTGGATTTCAGGGTTAAAAACTCTAAAATAAGGCGCTGCGTCACAACCAGTTCCGGCTGCCCACTGCCAGTTTCCAACATTAGAAGACAATTCGTAATCCAATAATTTTTGGGCAAAATAAGCTTCTCCCCATTGCCATTGGACCAGTAAGTGCTTAATTAGAAAACTCGCCACAACCATACGCACTCTATTGTGCATATATCCGGTTTCATTTAATTCTCGCATACCGGCATCCACCATGGGATAACCTGTATTACCAGAACACCAGCGCTTGAAATCTTCTTCGTTGTTGCGCCATTGAATGCCATCATAAGCCGATTTGAAGTTGTGCGTAACCACTTTTGGAAAACTAAAAAGTATTTGCATAAAAAACTCTCTCCAAATCAATTCACTCAAGAAAACGTCATTTTTGTGCACTGCCCAATTAACTAATTTTCGAATGCTAACGGTACCAAAACGCAGATGTGGAGATAGATAAGTTGTTTTATCCAAAGCTGGAAAATCACGTATATCCTGATAATTACCAACGTATTTTAAATTATGAGGTCGCACTTTTATAGTACTTTCTTCAAACCCTATTTCTTCTAAACTAGGGAAAGCAAAATTACTTTTATAGAAATTAGAAAATTTATCTGAAGTTTCATATTCCTGAACCGGAGCAAGTGATTTGTATTTTTCCAGCCATTTATTTTTAAAAGGAGTGTAAACCGTATAAGGCAATCCATCCGCTTTTGTGATTTCTTTTTCTTCGAAAATCACTTGATCTTTGAACAAAAATGAAGCACTGTTATTTGAATTTAATACTTCGCAAATAGCTAAATCTCTTTTGATGGCGTAAGGTTCATAATCTTTATTGAAGAAAACTTCTTTTACATCAAACTCTTGGAGAAGCGATTGCCAAACATCCATTGTTTTTCCTTTTTTTACCAAAAGGGAACTTCCAATTTTTTGTAATTCAGCATTTATATTCGAAAGAGACTCATATATGAAATTCACTCTCGCGTCGTTTTTTGGTAAACTGTCTAAAATGGCCTCATCAAAAATGAATATAGGAACTACGGGATATTTAGAGGTCAAAGCATGGTATAAACCCACATTATCATCCAGTCGCAAATCTCGTCTGAACCAAAATAGCGCTACTTCTTGCTTAATCATTTTTTCGAATTAAACATTTCATCCACTTTAGTTACACGATAAGCAAAAATGGATTTTAATTTATTTTTAACTAGCAGTGTATTCATGATTCGACCCAAGAAGCCAAGTGGTAATCCGTAATGTACCACATCGGTCATTTTGGTTCCGTTTGGTGTTGCTTCAAAGAAATGTTTGTGGTGCCAAAAACTGTAGGGGCCAAATTTTTGCTCGTCAATAAAATAGCTATTTTCTTTAACGCAAGTAATTAGCGTCATCCACGATAATGTAATCCCAAAAAGCGGCGTTACTTTATATTGAATGATTTGACCTGGATACATGGACTTCTGGTCAAAATCAGTGATTTCAAAACCCATTCCTTCCGGTGTGATTTTCTGAAGATTTTTCGGATTGGAAAAGAAAGCCCAACATTCTTCTACAGTTGCATTTACGTGTTGGACAGTTTCTTGTTTGTATATTTTCATGGTTGGTATTTTAGAGATAAATAGTGTCGTATGGATGGGCTCGCGTGAGGGACAGCAGTGGAGCTCTTTTTTGTATCGCCTTTTTTGGCGGTACAAAAAAAGCGGGAACGGATTGCCCGACCCCGCTGTAACGCTAGTGAAAGCGGGGACACGCCCAAACGGAATTACTAGATTTTGTAGTATTTGAATGGTACAAATAGCATTCCGAAACACTCACCGTGTTCCTTGCCTAAATGTTTGTGATGCACTTTGTGCGCTTTACGTAAGCCAATTAAGTACTTGTTATTAGTGTTCTTGAACCACTTGAAACGCTGGTGAATCAATACATCATGAATAGTAAAATAGCAGAAACCATAAAACGTAATTCCTAAACCGATGAAAAATAAATAATTCACGCCACCTTCTACACCAAAGTAAAAAAGGACAATACTTGGCAAGGCAAAAATCACGAAGAAGATGTCATTTCGTTCAAATATATTGGCATACTTAGGCTGATGATGATCCGCATGAAAATACCACATCAAACCATGCATTAAGTATTTATGGGTTAGCCAAGTAACACATTCCATTATCAGGAAAACTCCAAGAAAAATTAAAAAAGAAATCATTATTATTTTTATTTAAATGTAAAAAAATTTAAACCAATTTAAGTTTGTAGGACACGAATGACTTAGCTAGAAGTCCCGCTTTTGTATAATTAGAAACTCGAATTCTTTCGTTACCAATTTCATGACACGGCGTGTTTTCCAACTTTTTCAATAGCTTTTTATAATAAACAAATGCAGTATACACCCCGAATTTAGCTTCGATAGGCAGTTTCAGAATTCCTTGATAAGCCACATCAAAATCTTCCTGAATTTCCTTTATAATCATTTTTTTAGCCTTTTCATCAAATGAATTTAAATCCACTCCAGGAAAATAATTCCTGTTTAAAATCAAATTATCATCCTTCAAATCGCGCAAAAAATTAACTTTCTGAAAAGCGGAACCTAAACGCATTGCTTCCATTTTTAATTCTTCATATCGATGGTCTTTTCCGGCCACAAAAACTTTAAGACACATTAGTCCTACAACATCAGCCGAGCCATAAATATAATCTTCATATTCTGATTTACTGTTATAATCGGATTTGATTAAATCCAATTTCATACTTTTTAAGAAAGCTTGAATCATATCATCCGTAATATTATATTGCTTAACGGTATGCTGAAACGAGTTCAAAATAGGATTTAAACTTATCCCCAAATTAAAGGACTTATAATATTCTTTTTCGAAATCATTAATTAAGCTCTCTTTGTCGTAACCGTGAAATGAATCTACAATTTCGTCTGCAAAACGCACAAAACCATAGATACTGTAAATCGCATCTCGAATACTTGGCGAAAGCATATAAACTGCCAATGAAAATGAAGTACTATAGTTTTTAGTAACTAACTTACTGCATTTGAAAGATACATCATCAAATAATTTTTTCATATTTATTGATCTAAAAATTGCTTGTTTATCAAATCTGAAACTAATTTTCCTGAGATTAATGCTGGAGGCACTCCAGGACCAGGAACGGTCAATTGACCGGTGAAATATAAATTTTTAACCTTTTTACTTTTAAGCTTTGGTCTCAAGAAAGCAGTTTGTAGTAAAGTATTTGCCATTCCGTAGGCATTTCCTTTGTACGAATTGTATTCTGAAACAAAATCATTTTTACAAAAAGATTCTTTAAATATAATGTTATTTTTTATACTTTGTTGCGTTAGAGCCTCAAAACGATCAATTATTTTATCAAAATATTCCTCCCGTAATGCCTCAGTATCTTCGATTCCAGGAGCAAGCGGAATTAGAAAAAATCCAGATTCCATTCCTTCTGGCGCGGCTGTTTTATCAGTCAGCGAAGGGAAATTAGCATAAAACAGAGGCTCTTTTGGCCATTGTGGTTCATCATAAATATCCTTGGCATGCTGATAAAAATCAACATCAAAAAATAAGGCATGATGTGAAACGTTTTCAATTTTTTTATTAAAGCCAACATAAAATAGTAATGAGGAAGGCGCGAAAACCCTGCTTTCCCAATACTTTTCTGAATAGGCTCGGTGTTGCTCATCTAGTAATGTTTCGGTATGATGATAATCCGCTCCACTCAAAATCAGGTCAGAAGTAATCATTTTACCATCTACTACAATCGCCTTTGCCGTTTTATTTTGGACGATTATTTTTTCGATATTTGAATTTGTGTGAAAAGTCACCCCTAATTCTCTGGCTAAACTTTCCATGGCTCGAACTACGTCAAACATTCCTGTTTTTGGATGCCAAGTTCCCAAACCAAAATCGGCGTAATTCATAAAACTATAAAATGATGGTGTGTCTGATGGTTTGGCTCCCAGAAACAATACCGGAAACTCCAAAATTTGAATTAACCGTTCATTTTTAAATTTCTTTCGAACATCTCTACTGATGTTACTAAAAAACTGTCCTACTTTCATAGTAGTTTCTACCGTTACTAATTCTAAAGGCGAAACTCCCGGACGATAAACCAACTCTTTTATGGCAATGTCATAATTACTTTTGGCTTCAGAGATAAATTTATTCAAAATTTTCCCACTTCCTTTTTCAATTGACTCAAAAGTCGCCTCAATTTCTGCTAGATTATCTGCGATGGCAATAAATTCATTGATTCCAAAATAAACGCTATACGCCGGAGACAATTTTATCAGCTCATAATAATCTGTTGTTTTCTTTCCAAAATCAGCAAAAAAACGATCAAAGACATCTGGCATCCAATACCAACTTGGACCCATGTCAAAAGTGAAACCGTCTCTTTTTAACTGTCGAGCTCTACCACCAATGCTACCATTTTTCTCGTAAACCGTAACCTCATGTCCGCTTTGCGCTAAATAGCACGATGCTGCCATAGCTGAAAATCCGGAACCTATAATTGTAATTGTTTTTTTCATTTGTTTAGCAAATATACGAAAAGATTAAACAAAATAACTAAATATGATTTATTAATTCAGTCATCGAAGTGAAAATTGAAATTTTCTCCGAAAGTTCTTCTCTTTTAATAAATTCAACCATTCTGCCAATGTACCATAATTCGTTAGTATCATCTAATAGTTCGACAGTCATTTTTGCAACATATTCATTTACCACATCTTTTTCAGGCTGAACCGTCAAATAAGAAACAAAAACAATAGAATCAAAATGCTTCTTTAAATCTTTCAAATTTTCAATAGGCATACTTTCGCCAAGATAGATTGCTTTATAACCGTGCAATAAAATTTCGTATTGCAAATACATCAAACCCAACTCATGTATTTCATTTAATGGAAGCGAGAGGACAAAAACTTTATCTAATTTAGTTGGTTTTAAAACTTGCAGTTTTTCCGTATTTACCAGCAGTTTTTGTTTTATCAAGTAGCTAATAAAATGCTCGTGCGCGGGGGATATTGTGTCAGACTGCCATAATAATCCCAGTTCGTTCATCAAAGGAATGAAGACTTCATGAAATATTTCTTTAAATGATTTGTCCGCAATTAACCAATTGTAGGTGGTAAAAAATAATTCCTGGTCAAAGTTCATCATTGCCATTTTGAAAGCACTGATTGCGTGACTTTTGGCTGTTTTGCTTGAAATTATTTCGCGAACAAGCGAAGGTATTTTATCCTGAGGATAGGTTGCAATTTTCGAAATCTTGTATCCATAATCATGCAACAAAGTAATATTCAACAGTTTTTGTAAACTGGCCAAATCATATAATCGAATATTGGTATCTGTTCGCATGGGTTGAAGTATGTCATATCTTTTCTCCCAAATTCGTATTGTATGCGCTTTTATTCCTGAAAGGTTTTCAAGATCTTTTATGCTGAATACGTTTTTTACATTGTTCATCGTTTACCTAAATTTAATAAACAAATGTAAAATAAATTTACTTATAAATCTCAAATAACTTAAAAACTATAGTATTATTCCAAAGTGACGCTTTTAAATGCATTTAATTTATCTAAATTCAGAATAGTCTTAGAATTATCATCACTTCTGCCGTACATGGGTTCAAACTTTGCCCCAAATACTATTTCTGCAAAAGTATAGGAAGTACGAGTTGCCACGGTATTACTAAACATATCGTCGAAGGTTTTAATGTAAACAACTATTTCTCCATTCGTGTTACTAAAATCTTCTTTGGAATAACCAAATAGTGGACTGTCTTCTGTAATGGGATGTACTAAAGTCCAACTTAAAGTTAGTGCATTAATTCTCTCCATTTCTAAAGCTAAAGAGTAGAATTTGTTAATTAATTTTCCATCTTCCTCTACGCTCATTCCTAGCGTTACTTTGGCTTCAGCATCGGTGAAATTAGTATTTTTAAAAGGCGTAGTTCGAATCATCAACCCCGTAATTTCTCCATATGGCGCAATCAATGCGTTGTTTGAAAATTTCAAAAAGGCAGTAGGTTTACTAAATCGACCAAAAAATAAACCCGTAGCAATTGCAAAACTCAATAGTCCAAAAAGTGCTTCAGCCGCAGAAAGCGCACTGGTCAAAAAACCGGAAGGACTAATATGCCCGTAACCAACAGTAGTAAAGGTTTGTGCACTAAAAAAATAAGCTTGCCCGAATTTGACCCATTCACTATCATTATTTGCAATTCCATTTAAATGCTCAATTCCGATTCCATAATAAATCGACGCAAAAATAAAATTAATTCCAACATAGAAACTTAAAATAATAAGCATAAATTTCCATGTAGCCATGTCAATCATTGTGTGATACCAACTGATTCGGTGCAAAATATGCATTCCTCGTTTTTCCACATTTGCTGTACCATTTTTGTTCACATAACGACCACCATAACTGTTTGCGTTAGTTCCGAAACCTGTGTTCTTATCCGCTTTTGCTTTAGCATTTATATTTTTCAAAAGAGATTTGTTTTTTATAATTAGTTCATAGTAAAATTAGTTAAAATCTAATTCAAAAGAAAGACGCTTTTTTTTAAAAAAATTAAACCTGATGAGTCATAATATTCACTTTTTTTGAAGCAACCAACATGAAAAACTCCTGAAGATCTTTCCAAACTTAAATTCAATTTTAAATTACAAAAACATTTATAAAAAAACGTAAAAAATAACCAAACTACTTGAAAATCAGTACCTTTATTATACTGATTTTTAATTATATAAAACCTACAGTTATGTATGACGAGATGTTTGAAGATCGAATTGAGGCTGCTGTACTACTTTCAGAGAGGTTAAAAAAATATAAGAATAGCAATGCCATAGTTCTTGCTGTTCCTCGAGGTGGAGTACCCATTGGATTAATAATTGCCAAAAATTTACATCTCCCATTGGATATTGTACTCTCGAAAAAAATAGGGCATCCGTATAATAAAGAATTTGCTGTTGGAGCCGTATCAATGAACTCCATGATTATAGATAAACATCCTGATGTTCATCAAGCGTATATTGATCAGGAAACAATTAGGCTACGAAAACTATTAAAGGAAAAGTACAAACTTTATATGGGCAATCGTGAACCTCTGGATATCCATGGAAAAAACATCATCTTAGTGGATGATGGAATCGCGACAGGAAACACCCTTTTAGTAAGCATAGCAATGTTGCGAAAAAAGAATCCGGCAAAAATTATCGTGGCCGTGCCTGTTGTTCCTTATGATACCGTGACTAAATTCGAAGACAGCGCAGACGAATTTATTTATATTATTGCCTCAAAACAGTTTAGAGGAGTGGGAGGATTTTATCAAGAGTTCACACAAGTAGAAGATGAGGAAGTGATTCAAATGCTACAGCTACCTAAACCCGCAGAATAAAAATGCAACTATTTAATCTCGCTCATTTCAAAATGTACAATTCATGAATAAATTAGAAATAGACATCGCTTTATCTTCTGTGATTTTAAAGGGTGATTTAGTGATTCCAGAAAACACCATAGGATTGGTTATTTTTTCTCACGGAAGTGGCAGCAGCAGGTTTAGTACCCGAAACAGAATGGTCGCTGAATTGATGCAGCAAAATAAAATAGCCACTTTTTTGTTTGATTTACTTACTGAGAAAGAGGACGAAATCTATGAAAACCGCTTTAATATTGATTTACTGACCAGCCGATTGATAGAAACGACCGAATGGCTGATGGAAAACAAAAATGCAAAAGGGTTACCAATAGGATATTTTGGTGCCAGTACCGGCGCGGCATCTGCATTGAGAGCTGCGGCATATTTTAAAGACAGTATAAAAGCGGTGGTATCAAGAGGTGGACGTCCTGACATGGCGATTACAGAATTGCCTTTGGTGACTGCTCCCACCTTATTGATTGTTGGCGGGCTTGACGTTCCGGTTATTGGAATGAACAAAATGGCCTTTGATAAATTAGAATCGGTAAAAGAAATAAAAATTATCCCAGGAGCTACGCATCTTTTTGAAGAACCAGAAAAATTGCAGGAGGTGGCGGACTTAGCCATTAGCTGGTATAAAAGATATTTGAAAAAAAGGACAATTAACAGCGAGTCTAAATTTAAAATAAATAAATATTAAAAAATAGAGAACAATGGCAACAGTAAATCTAGATTTAGTCTTTGATGGAAATTGTAAGGAAGCTTTTGATTTTTACAAATCAGTGTTTGGCGGCGAGTATTCTTATTTTGGAAAATATAAAGACATGCCTTCGCATGACAGTACCCAAATTTCTACTGAAGATGCTGAAAAAATAATGCATATCTCACTACCCATAAGTAAAGAGACCAGCTTGATGGGCAATCACTATATTGAATATTTTGGACGCACAACTGTTTTCGGGAATAATTTTTCGCTTTCCATTAATACCGAAAATAAAGAAGAAGCTGACCGGCTGTACAATACACTTTCAGTTGACGGAACTTTGGGGATGCCGATGGAAGATACTTTTTGGGACGCTTATTTCGGCATGTTCACCGATAAATTTGGCGTGAATTGGATGGTAAGTTTTGAAGAAAATCAGGCGAAATAAATTTACTTGCTTTTTTATTCAAATAATTTTAAAATATATTAAAAAAACTTTTAATATTTTCATAATTCACAGATATTAACTTGACCTATTAATAATTGATTAGATTTGAATAAACTAACCTTAAAATAAAACAAAAGGTAAAGCATTTAATCTCAATTAAATAAACATTTTATGACAAAGAAACGAATACTCGCATTTTTAATTATTGTACTATCAATTGTAAGTTGTAGTAAAGATGAACCAACATCATCGCCAGCGATTGCATTTACACAATCAGAAGGAAAAGCTGTCAATGGACAATATACGATTACTGGAACTATTACGTCATCAGTTTCGTTATTAAAGGTGATTGTTACAAAAGAAGGGGATACTACTCCATTTATCATTGATGATACAACAGCAAAAAATAAAAACAGCTACCCTTACTCGTATTTAATAACTGGTATCACAAAGGATACCTACATTTTGATTGATATTTATGATCAAAATAATACAAAAACGTCGACAAGATTTTTAATCAGGATTTAGACTGTTAACCAAGAAGTTGAAGAAAAGCCCGAATTTTACATTCGGGCTTTTTTTTGTTATACAAATCATTGACATATATGTGTTTAACAAAAAATAATGTTCCGCGCTCACAATTTAAGCAAAGTAGAGCAAATTTGTTTTAAAGGAAAGTAGGAATAGGTGCGAATTGTGGATCCACTATATGCCACACACAAATCATTCGGAAAACATTACCGCATAAAAAAGCCTCAATCAAGAGGCTTTTTTAATATACAAAATTCAAGTTTTTATTTACTCAAATACATTTTTCTTCTGGAATACAATTCGTAGAATTGGTCGTCTTTCAAGTCATCATTAAATAAGATGCTTTCTCCTGTTGATTTCATTTTTGGTCCTAATGCTTTATTCGCATTATGGAACTTGCTGAAAGAGAAAACTGTAACGCTGCATCTAAAATTTTATTAGCGCTATTGTATTGGCAAAAAAAGTATCTTTAGTAATTGAAAATTTAAAAATTGGCTAAATGAGAATAAAAATAATGTTGATTAGTATTCTATTGACACAGCAAATCATTGCTCAATCATACCAAAAAATCCATGACAGAGCCATTCTTATAGATTCGCACAATGATATCCTAACCAAAACGGTAGATAAAGGTTTTGTTTTTGATACCGACTTGAAAGGAAAGACCCATAGTGATTTGGCACGATGGAGACAAGGCGGACTTGATGTACAGGTGTTTTCTGTATTTTGCGACGGAGACAAAGTAAATCCTTTTGCCTACGCAAATCAACAAATGGATGCTTTGGATGCAGTTGCGAAACGCAATCCCGATAAAATTGTAAAAGTAACCAATACCAGAGCCTTATATAAAGTCGTAAAACAGCACAAAATAGCGGCTATGTTTGGCGTTGAAGGCGGACACATAATTGAAAATGATTTAAATAAATTGGATCTTTTGTATCATCGTGGCGCAAGATACATGACATTGACTTGGAATAATTCGACACCATGGGCAACGAGTGCCTTTGACGAAACTTTCAACAAAGATTTGAATCATAAAGGCTTGACTGACTTTGGCAAACAAGTAATACAGAGAATGAATGCCTTGGGTATGATGGTTGATATTAGTCATGTAGGATTAACCACTTTTTGGGATGTAATGAAAACCACCACAAAACCAGTAATTGCATCGCATAGTTCTGTTTACACCTTATGCCAACACCAACGAAATTTAAACGATGAACAAATAAAAGCTGTTGCCAAAAATGGAGGGGTTATTCAGGTAAATTTTTATTCCGGGTTTTTAGACAACAACTACATGAAAAGTAAAGAGGCCTTTATTGAAAAGCATGCTATCGAAAATGACGCTATGACAAAAAGTGGTATGACAGAAGAGGCAAGAGAAGAACTTCTTTTTATGAAGTATAAAAATGAGGTTGAGCCACTACGAACGCCTTTTTCATCAGTTATGCAACATATAGAATACATCATAAAATTAGTTGGTATCGATTATGTAGGTATCGGTTCTGATTTTGATGGCATTGAATCTCCCCCTCAAGAATTAGATGATGTTACTACCTATCCCCTGATTACAAAAGCTTTGGTAGAAAAAGGCTATAGCCAAAAAGATATCACCAAGATTTTAGGAGGAAATTTTCTGAGAGTTCTAAAAGCAAATGAAGTAAACTAAAAACGATGAAAAAACTAACCAAAGAAGACATCAGTCAAGAAGTATTTGACTTATACGATGACTACGCTCATAATAAACTGGATAGGAGACAGTTCGTACAGAAATTATCGTTGTTTGCGGTGGGAACGCTCACGCTTCCTTCGCTTCTTAGTTTTATGACACCCAATTACGTTGATTCTATATTAATCAAGCCAGAAGACCCAAGGCTGAAATCAGAATACATCACGTACGATTCTCCCAAAGGCGGAGGAAAAATCAAAGGACTTTTATCTCAACCCACGGGAACCAAAAAGAAACTGCCGGGAATCATAGTAGTACATGAAAACCGCGGACTGAACCCTTATATTGAAGATGTAGGACGAAGAGCCGCCGTGGAAGGATTCATTACTTTGGCACCCGATGCGTTATCTCCTTTGGGCGGTTATCCTGGAAATGATGATGCGGGAAGAGAATTACAAAAAAAACGTACCCGTGAAGAAATGCTCGAAGACTTTATTGCAGCTTATGAATACCTAAAATCACACAAAGATTGTAATGGACATATTGGTGTGGTAGGATTTTGTTTTGGCGGTTGGATTGCCAATATGATGGCGGTCAAAATCCCAGATTTGTGTGCCGCAGTTCCTTATTACGGCGGACAACCCACAGCAGCCGAGGCCGAGAAAATAAAAACGCCTATCCTAGCACACTATGCCAGTTTAGACAGCAGAGTAAATGAAGGTTGGCCTGCTTTTGAAGCGATCCTTAAAAAGAACAAAGTAAAACATACTGCTTATTTCTATCCCGGAGTGAATCATGGTTTTCATAACAATACCACGCCGAGATACGATGAAAAAGCCGCCACTTTATCATGGACAAGAACTATTGATTTTTTCAAGGTGAAATTGAAGAAGAAATAAGTTCAGTATTTTGATATGTAAAAGTTCCTAGATTGGGGCATTTTTTATTTCATTAGAGGCTATTTCAAAGAAATAATCTATAAATATTAACTTAGGGAAATTTAATCAGTTTTTTTTATACAAATAGTTTTATAGTTAACTTGAAAAATTATAGGAGTTGATGTAGGAGTTGTTTTTTATGTTAATAATGATTTTAAAATCGAGAAAAATGCAATATCTTATTTGATTAAAAAATGTATATTTACATCTGATCAGTAAACAAAGCCCTATATTAAAGGGTTTCTTATTTGACACTTATTTGACAATATGGAAGAAATCGAATTAAAATCATTAATAAAAGAGCTTGTAACCTTTTCTCAAGAAACCGAATGGGTTGAATTCAAGTTGAACTTTCATTCTAATGAAGAAATAGGAGAAAGAATTTCAGCCTTAGCAAATGGTGCTTGTTTAAATAATAAACAAAATGGGTTTTTAATTTTTGGAGTCGAAGACAAAACCCATACAATTAAGGGAACAACATTTAAAGTAAAATCGGCAACTCAAGGAAAAGAGGAACTTGAAAATTGGATAATTCAACGTCTAGATCCTCGTATTGATTTTAAAACTTATGAATTTTTTTATTCAGAGAATATCAGAATTAGTATGTTTGTTATTCCTGCGTCTATTAATCGTCCCGTCAAGTTCCTTAATCAAGCTTATATCAGGATTGGTAGTTATACTAGGTTACTTAAAGATTTTCCAGAAAAAGAAGCGAAAATTTGGAATAGAAAAACCAAAGATAAATTCGAGTTGCAATTAGCTAAAGAAAATGTTGATGACGATACAATCATTTCTTTACTTGATACTCAAACTTATTTTGATTTACTGAAACTTCCTTATCCATCTAATAGAAAAGGAGTAATCGATAAATTCATTTCAGAAAACTTAATCATTAAGAAAACTACTAAATACTCAATTACAAATTTAGGTGCCATTTTATTCGCTAAAAACTTAGAAGACTTCCCTGATTTAAAAAGAAAAGCAATCAGAGTAATAGTTTACAAAAACAATAATAAGATTGAAACAATTCGTGAGCAAATTGGAGGCAAAGGATATGTATCAGGTTATCAAGGATTAATTGATTGGGTAAATAGTCAACTACCAGCAAATGAAGAAATAGGTAAAGCATTTCGAGATGATAAAAGAATGTATCCAGAAATTGCTGTGAGAGAATTATTAGCTAATGCAATAATCCACCAAGATTTTGAAGAAAAAGGATTTCCTATGGTTGAAATATTCTCAGATAGGATAGAAATTACAAATCCCGGAATTCCGTTAATTACTCCAGAGAGGTTTATTGATGAATACCAGTCTAGAAACGATACCCTTGCAGATTTAATGAGAAGATTAGGAATATGTGAAGAAAAAGGAAGTGGAATTGATAAAGTAATATCTTATAATGAAATTTATCAACTTCCTGCTCCAGAAATACTTATTCAAGAGAAGCATACCAGAGTAATTATGTATTCTTATAAAACTCTAAATCAAATGGATAAAAAAGATAAAGTAAGAGCTTGTTATCAACATTGTTGTTTGAGATATGTTTCAAATGATAAAATGACTAACCAATCACTAAGAGATAGATTTAAAATTGAAGATAAAAATGCTGCGATAGCGTCTAGAATTATAAAAGAAGCTTTACTTGCAAAAATTATCAAAGAAGATGATCCCGAAAGCAATTCAAGAAAATATAAAAAATACGTGCCTTTTTGGGCATAATTCTTATTTGATGGTTATTTGATAATTGATGACTTTAAAAACACAAACAACTGAAATTCAACAATTTTTTATTTGACATATTAAACTATTGCCAAAATCTAGAATTCGTTGAGGCAAATGTCTCCGACTTTGCAATAACAATAACGAGCCATTAACACAAAACACTTTCCCACAAAAAAAGCCCCAAACGGGGCTTTTTAAATATCAATAATTCAAGTTTTTATTTACTCAAATACATTTTTCTTCTAGAGTACAATTCGTAAAATTGATCGTCTTTTAAGTCATCAATAAACAAGATACTTTCTCCTGTCGATTTCATTTCTGGTCCTAATGCTTTATTCACATTATGGAATTTGCTGAAAGAGAAAACCGGTTGCTTGATGGCAAATCCTTTCAGTTGTGGGTTGAAGGTAAAATCAGTCACTTTATTGTGGCCTAACATTACTTTAGTCGCATAGTTCACATATGGTTCTCCGTATGCTTTTGCAATAAATGGAACCGTACGAGACGCTCTAGGATTCGCTTCAATGATATAAACGATATCATCTTTTATCGCAAACTGAATGTTGATTAAACCAACCGTTCTCAAAGCCAACGCTATATTTTTGGTATGATCTTTTATTTGTTGCATCACAAATTCACCCAAGTTAAATGGTGGTAAAGTCGCGTTACTGTCGCCAGAATGCACTCCGCATGGTTCAATGTGTTCCATAATTCCTATGATGTACACATTTTCTCCATCGCAAATCGCATCAGCTTCCGCTTCTATCGCACCATCAAGATAGTGGTCTAAAAGCAGTTTATTTCCTGGAATCGTTTTCAATAAATTGATAACGTGTTCTTCCAGTTCTTGCTTGTTGATTACAATTTTCATTCCCTGACCACCCAACACATAAGAAGGACGAATCAATAACGGGAAGTCCAACGTGTCAGCTAAAGCAGAAGCTTCATCAGCCGTCTCTGCAATTCCAAATTGTGGGAAAGGAATTTTCAATTCGGTTAACAACTCAGAGAAACGTCCTCTGTCTTCGGCTAAATCCAAAGCATCAAAGCTCGTTCCTATAATTTTAATACCGTATTTAGATAGTTTTTCGGCTAATTTCAAGGCTGTTTGTCCTCCTAATTGCACGATAACCCCTTCTGGTTTTTCATGTTGGATAATATCGTAAATATGTTCCCAAAAAACTGGTTCGAAATACAATTTATCGGCTGTATCAAAATCAGTCGAAACCGTTTCTGGATTACAGTTGATCATGATGGTTTCGTAGCCACATTCTTTGGCGGCAAGCACACCATGCACACATGAGTAATCAAATTCGATTCCTTGTCCAATTCTATTTGGGCCTGACCCAAGAACAATTATTTTCTTTTTATCAGTAACAATACTTTCGTTGTCCACGTAACGCGTTCCGTCCGCTTTTTCTATTTCGGCTTCAAAAGTCGAATAGTAATAGGGCGTTTTCGCTTTGAACTCCGCCGCACAAGTATCCACTAATTTGAATACACGATTGATGTTCATCGTAGTTCGTAACGTATGTACTTGACTTTCCAAACAACCCATCATGTGTGCAATTTGTCTATCGGCAAAACCTTTTTGTTTCGCTTCAAGCAAAAGCTCTCTTGGTAAAGTATCTACTTTATAATTTGAAATCTCTTTCTCTAAAGTATAAAGTTCTTCGTATTGTTTTAAGAACCACATATCGATTTTAGTAATTTCATGAATACGGCTCAATGGAATTCCAAGAGCGATGGCATCATAAATCACAAAAACACGATCCCAACTAGCAAAAGTCAGTTTCTCGATAATTTGTTCGTAATTTTTATATCCTTTTCCGTCCGCACCTAAACCATTTCTTTTGATTTCCAATGATTGAGTGGCTTTATGCAAAGCTTCTTGGAACGAACGACCAATTCCCATTACTTCCCCTACGGATTTCATTTGAAGTCCCAAAGTTCTGTCAGCTCCTTCGAATTTGTCAAAGTTCCAACGTGGAATTTTCACAATCACATAATCCAAGGTTGGTTCAAACAAAGCCGAAGTTGATTTGGTGATTTGGTTTTGCAATTCATCTAAGTTGTAACCTAACGCTAATTTTGACGCAATCTTTGCAATAGGATAACCCGTTGCTTTTGATGCCAAAGCGGATGAACGAGACACACGAGGATTGATTTCAATCGCTACAATATCTTCTTTCTCGTCAGGCGAAACAGCAAACTGCACATTACAACCTCCTGCAAAATTTCCGATGCTGCGCATCATCAAAATGGCATAATCACGCATTCTTTGGAAAGTCGTATCGGATAACGTCATTGCCGGCGCAACCGTAATGGAATCTCCAGTATGAATTCCCATTGGATCCATATTTTCGATAGAACAGATAATCACAACATTATCGTTTTTATCTCTCAAAAGTTCCAACTCATATTCCTTCCACCCCATTAAAGCTTTGTCAATCAACACCTCATGAATAGGTGATGCTTCTAAACCTCTGGTTAAAAGTTCGTCAAAATCTTCTTTTTTGTATACAATAGCAGCTCCGGTACCACCAAGCGTAAACGAAGGACGTATTACTAATGGAAAACCAAATTCCTGCGCTATTTCTTTTCCTCTAAGGTAAGAAGTACATATTTCAGCCGGTGCAGATGGAACGCCTATCTTTTTTAGCAATTGTTTGAACTGCTCTCTATCTTCGGTAATATTAATTGCGTTTACATCAACCCCGATTAATTTTACTCCAAAATCAGCCCAAATTCCTTTTTCATCGGCTTCAAGACACAAGTTCAGCGCCGTTTGTCCACCCATTGTAGGCAAAACAGCATCGATTTGAGGATGTGCTTTAAGAATTTCAATGATTGATTTAGTAGTTAGGGGTTTCAAGTAAATATGATCGGCCATGGATGGGTCGGTCATAATGGTTGCCGGATTGGAATTGATTAGGATAACTTCAATTCCTTCCTCACGGATAGAACGAGCAGATTGTGATCCCGCATAATCAAATTCACATGCTTGACCAATAACAATAGGACCTGAACCTATTATTAAAACTGATTTTATGGATGTATCTTTTGGCATTGTAGTGTTGTATTGTGTTGTGTAGTTATTTTTTTCAAAGATTAAAGTTACTCAACTTTAAGACTTTAAATCCGAGCCTTAATTTTTTTTTAACGACTAGGTATAAAAAAAGGCGATACTAAAGAAAGTAACGCCTTATTTATGTTTATAAAAACATTATTTTTTGTGTCTTGGTTCACAAGAAACAGTCAATTTATGTCTTCCTTTAGCTCTTCTACGCGCTAGAACTTTTCTTCCATTTGCAGAAGCCATTCTGTCCATAAATCCGTGCTTATTTCTTCTTTTTCTTTTCGATGGTTGAAACGTTCTTTTGCTCATTGCTTTGTATCTTTAAAATCTTATTTATATGTCTTCCTATTTCGAATAACTGTTATTCTAAAACCGAGTGCAAATATACAAAGACTTTTTTTTCTCGCAAGCAGTTTTGTAAAAATATTTTCAATTCATTTTACTATATTTGTGATCTTAAAATAATCACACTATGTTTCACAGAAATATTAAACTTATTATCGCTGGATTAATAATAGCGACAGGGATTTGGCAAATTACAGATGGAAATATCGGCAACGGTATATTCCTTATATTATTGAGTGCAATTCCTATTTTTCTTTACTTCAAAAACGAATTTATCTTACTTGCCTTCTTAAAATTAAGAAAACAGGATTTTGAGGGCGCCAAAAAATGGCTAGCCTACATCAAAAATCCCGAAACTGCTTTAGTACAAAAACAACAGGGATACTTTAATTACTTGCACGGAATCATGCTTTCGCAAACAAATATCAATCAAGCAGAAAAATATTTCAAAAAAGCAATCGAATTGGGATTATCAATGGATATGGACTTGGCTGTAGCCAAATTAAATTTAGCCGGAGTTGCCATGACGCGCCGAAGAAAGCTTGAAGCGAATACTCTATTGAATGAAGCTAAAAAATTAGACAAGCAGAATATGTTGAAAGATCAAATCACAATGATGAAAGATCAGATGAAAAAAATATAAGTTACTTTATTGTTATCAATTCCATAAAAAAAACACCATTAGATTGGTGTTTTTTTTTATTTACTAAAAAGCATTTCTCCGGCTATAAGTAACAATACTACTCCAAATACCTTTTTTAATATTTTGGGATTAAGATTAATTGCTATTTTACTCCCAAAATAACTTCCAACAATAAACAGTGCAGAAATGATTATCGCATATTTCCACTCAATTTGTCCGGCCCTATGATAATTTAATACTGCCAAAAAAGCAATTGGCGGCAACATTACCGCTAAACTTGTGCCTTGTGCCTGTTGTTGGGTCAGACCAATCAGTAAAAGCATTGGGACAATTATAATTCCTCCTCCAATACCTATTAATCCGCTTAAAATTCCCGCTGTTAACCCAATGCCAATCAATATTAAAACCGTTGTTGCTGTCATTTTCATACTTTCTTTTATGTTAATTAATATCCTTTCAATGGAATTTCGATTTGATATTTTTTGCCCGTATCGTTTATTAATTTAGTTTCTCTAAGCCAAGGATTGTGTATTTTCAAAATCTTATAATTAATTCCTTGCTCTTTTGCAAAGGCTGCCAGATCCGTTATTGAACTGTCGATTTCAATCTTTTTGGTAGGCAAAATTTCATACATCTCTCCAGGAAGTACTGTGAATCCATATTTTATAGGGTTTTTCATTATTTCTTTCAAAGTAAGAATCCTAAAAACATATCTCGACGTTTCTTCCGTAAGCAGTAAATCATAATAATTAGTTACTTTTTGAATATCAATTTGCTTTTGCACACCCGTCATTCCTCCGTTATAAGAAGCCGCAGCCATTGTCCAACTTCCAAATTTCGCTTTGGCTTTCAAAAAATAGCTACAAGCTGCTTCTGTCGATTTTTCAAGATGATATCGCTCATCAACATTATCCGTAACTTCCATTCCTTTCTCTCTGGCCGTTTCAGGCATAAATTGCCACACTCCTCGCGCTCCTGCGGGAGAAACGGCGTTAACCAAACCACTTTCTATAACTGCCAAATATTTAAAATCATCCGGAATACCATTTTTTTTAAGAATAGGTTCAATAACTGGAAAAGCACGATTGGCTCTTTTTATATTCAGAATAGTCGATGCTTGCGAATTGATATTTATCAGCAATTCTCTATCGAGACGCTCTCTAACATCCGATAATTTTAAAGGTGTTTCTTCACCGGCAAAGTCAAGTTTCTCAGGAAAATATGTAGAAATTCCTTGTTTATTGATTTTATCTTTTGAATCATATGTTGTTGCAAAAACAAATAGTCCACTTACAAAAATCACTATACTAATTATTCCAACTTTTTTTATCATTTCCATATTTTCCTTTTTTATTTTATGCATTGTCACAATAATCAGTCCGCATTCTACTTTGAATTTAAAATAATAGCCGGTAAATTTTCATTCAACCATTTGTATTTATTCAAAATCATGACATGGGTACCGCCTTTTACAACGATGCAATTCTTAATATATTTTATAGGAAAAACATCATCCATATCGCCATGTATATGAATTACATTCTCATCAACACTGATTCTATCCCAAAGAATAACTTTTTCAACAGCCCATTCCAAATAACCAATATCACGAACCGAAAGAAATTTTTCATACAATTTCAACCGCTTATTGATTTTTTCACCAAAAGAAAACTTAGCCAAATTCTCTATGTTTAAAAGCAGACTCATCGGAATTAGTTTGTACGCTTTAGTAGTTTTGGCTATTTTCAATCTTCTTGGGAATTCCAAATTACTTTTTACACTCGAAATAATAATTACTTTCCTGGCCTCAATATAGCGAGCCATTTCCTGAACTAAAATACCACCAAACGAAACTCCAATTAAAACTGGATTTGGTTGTTTTATTTTCTCTGCAATTCTCTTGGCATAATCGGCCAACGATTCCTTATCTAAAGGAATTTCCCATTCCAACAGATGAATTTCAAAAACATCTTCAGGAAGAACAATTCGCTCAAAAATTGCAGTACTGGCCGCTAATCCTGGCATTAAATAAACAGGTATTTTACTCATAATAGCTTTTAACGATTTTATAACAGCATTCCAATTTACTATCTCGATTTTTTTATAAAATTAATTTTTTTATTCAAACCTGTTTGAATTTTCGCTTTATATTATCAATAATTTATGACTATAAAACCCATAAAATTCAATTAAAACGCAAAACTGATTTTAGTTACCTTAATGCCGCGACTATGGACATTTACTGACAAAGAAGGAGTTACGCCAAGATACGCCTCAAAATCATTTGATATTGAAAACCAAATCAATACCTTTGTAAAGATTCTTTAAAGAAAGGTTTTAAAAAAATAAATTACTTTGGGCTTATCGCAAAATGTTTTTATTTAAAAATTTTCGAAAGCAACACCAATACTTCATATTAAATATCCAGTACTCACAACAAAGTAAATCTTTTCTTGGCTAAAGACAACTTGATTTTATATCAGGGTTTAAAGGCAAAAGATGCCGTACAGATTAAATAATTTTGGTAGAAACACCAATAAATCACAATTAATATATGGAAACGGATATGACGATGGAAATTAAAGACAATGCTTTTGCAAGACAATTTGAAACTACAGTAGAAGAAGGATTAGTTTCAGTGGAATATTCTTTTCAGGAAAAAAAGATATTTTTAACAAAAATCAACACCCCTGATTCATTTGAAGACGAAGAATTCATCACCAATTTCCTCAAAAACATTATGGGAATTGCCATTGAACGAAAATTTAAAGTCGTTCCAATCCTTCCTAAAATAGTAGTATTTTTCAAAAAAAATCCTGTTTATAAAGAGCTACTCCCTCCCGGAATAAGACTATAAAAAAAGCGACTGTATCCTAAAATACAGTCGCTTTTTCTTTAAATGCATAAAACAAAATTAATAACACATTTTGTTACTTCCTTTTAGCCAACGATAAACCTTGCTGCCTAGTCGGGCTGAGTGGATATGCAAAAAACTACACAATAATTCAAGAAATATTTTTGTACTTAAATTGATTATTAAATACTTTAAACTTTTGTAATTGAAATCAGAATACGTAACCATACCTCTTTGAAATAGAATCGTACTGATAAACGAATAGTTACATGAATAACCCTATAAAAAATTCAGGATGATTCAATGAAATTAGACCTTTAAAGTCTAATTCAATTGTTCATTTAAAATAAAAAAATAAAACCAACAATTATACAGAAAATCTCAATACCTTTGTAGTTGTTTAAACAACCTTATTATGGAAACTATTTTTTCTATTGAAAATCTGTATACTATTTTATCAGGAAGAACTCACTCTGCTTTTAACAGAGCCTTACTGGCTAATTTTAGAAAAAATAATATCCTATTAACTAGAGAACAGTGGACGATTTTGGGCGTTTTATGGAAAAATGACGGCTGTACACAGCAAACCTTAGCAAATCAAACCTCCACAGACAAACCTGGGATAACTCGCTTAATTGATAATTTAGAAAAAGAAAACCTAGTAGAACGACATCCTGATACCAATGACAAACGATTGAAATTAATTTATCTCACACCCAAGGGAAAATCAATTGAAGAAGAAGTATTGAATGTAGTCAATCAAACTCTTAAAGAGGCAGTAAAAGACATTGAACCTGAAAGGCTTCAAATAGTAAAAGAGACTTTCTTACAGATTTATGATAATTTAGAAACAAAAAAATAAGATGAAAAAATATTTAGCCCTTTCCATCCTTCTGCTATTTTCAATTGCGACGAGCTATGCTCAAATAGAAGTTTCAACATCCTTACAAGAAGCGGTTCATAAAGCAATTGAAAAGAATAGTTCTATCAAAAATAAAGAACTCGAAATCGAAAAACTAAACCTTCAGGAAAAGAGCGTTTGGAATAAATACATCCCAACCGTTGAAGCGAGTGCTATTTATTCTTATTTTGATAATAAAACTACGATAGATCTTCCCGCCACGACTGTCCCCATCGTTAATAATCCGCTGTTTGAAGGCAAATCAACTTTCGATAATTATGGAAACATTTTTAATGGAAGTTTGATGGCAAAAACCGTTTTATTTAGCGGTATGCAAATTCCTAACGGTGCCAAGGCGCTGAAACAAAAGGCCATCGGAACGGAATACCTCAAAGAATCAGAAAAAGACGTCATTATAAAAGACGTCATTAATACTTTTGACCAAATCGCTTTATTAAATGAAGTGGAAAAACTTATAAATGACAGTGATAAAAGATTGCAAACAGAAACCAAAAGAGTTTCAAAAGCTATCGAACAGGGTCTTGCTATTCCTTATGACAGAGATAAAATAAAATTAGCTTCATTAGAATTGGGCTCTAAAAGAATTGAACTGGAGGGAAAACGCAAATTAGTCTATAGAAAAATCCGCTATCTCACTGGCTATACAGATTCAGAAATAAATAATGTTCAATATAATTTGGTTCCATATATAATTACGGATGAAAAATTAAGTACCGAAAACAAACAGGAAATCAAAGCCTTAGAATCATTCAAATTGGCGTACGAATATTTGCTAAAGAAAGAAAAAGGCACTTATCTTCCCACTTTAGGCGCTTTTGGAGGAGTCACGCACTCTAGTCTATTTAATGCAAATACGACAACCCCCATAATTACTGGCATAAATGCTGCGCTGTATTTAGGCCTAAATGAATTGACAATAAGTCCAAATTGGATGATTGGAGCAGGAATGAAATGGGAAGTATTTGCCGGTTTTGAAAGAAAACACAAAGTTCATGAAGCCAAGATAAACATAGAACAAGTACAAAACCAAATTGATGATACCAAAGAAAAATTACAATTGCTTCTGGAAAACAACCTTGTAAACTATTCTGTTTTGAATCAAAAAATAGAAATAGCATCGCAACAAGAGAAAATCGCCAGTAACAATTTGAACTTAGCCATCAAACAATATAAAGAAGGCCTGATAAATATCTCTGAGCGTTTAGAAGCCGAAAATGATTCTTATAAGTCATCGTTAAACAAAATAAACACACTAATAGAACAGCGATTAGCAGCTATTGAAACCATTATAGCCACAGGTGAATTAACAAAACATATATCAAATTAAAAGTAAGAATCTATGAAAAAAATTATCACTTTAGTGGCAATCACAACTTTATTTATTGGTTGTGGAAAATCAAAAAACGAAGGTCAAATTCAAGGAAAAGTAGAAAAAGAACAAATTGCCGTAGTCAGTAAGATTCCCGGCAAAATTGTAAAAATATTTGTAAAAGAAGGCGATTTGGTAAAAAAAGGAGATACACTTGCTATCCTTGATATTCCAGAAGTTGACGCAAAAAAGAATCAGGCAGAAGGCGCAGTTACTTCGGCAAAAGCACAGTACAATATGGCTGTAAAAGGAGCAACTGAAAACCAAATTAAACAACTTGAAGCCAAAAAACAAGGTCTGAAAGAACAATATGAATTTGCGCAAAAATCTATAAAACGATTAAGTAATATGCTCAAAGATTCCTTGGTTTCTCAACAAACCTACGATGAAACCTTTGCGAAATATCAAGGAGCACAGGCACAATATTCAGCTGTGCAAGCAGAATTAGACGAAGCAAAAAAAGGCGGACGAATCGAGCAGCAAACTATGGCTCTTGGCCAACAAGACAAGGCCATTGGCGCATTGCAGGAAGTAGAAACTGCTGACAAAGAGCGCTACATTATTGCTCCCCAAGATATGAGTATCGAAACCATCACTCTAAACTTAGGAGAGCTGGCATTACCGGGATATACCTTATTTAACGGATATATAACTGATAGTATTTACTTCCGTTTTACCGTTGTGGAAAGCCAATTGGATAAAGTAAAAAAAGGGCAGGAAATAACAGTTCATGTTCCCTATAAAAAGAACGACATAAAAGGAATTGTCACCACCGTAAAACAATTGGGAGCTTACGGAAATATTGCAACTGCTTATCCTGATTATGAAATGCAGGAAAGTTTGTTTGAAATAAAAATAACCCCTTCTAATGGCGAAGAAGCAAAAGACTTGATTACAAAAACCACAGTAACTTTATCCCTATAAATTATGCAAAACTTCTTGTCACTTCTCAAAAGAGAATTCAAACTCTTTTGGCAGAATAAAGTACTACGATTGCTTTTTATTGGAGCACCATTGCTTTATGGTATTTTGTTAGGCTATGTTTATGGCAAGGGAAAAGTAACTGATTTGCCTATTATTGTGGTCGATGAAGATCGCACCGAAATGAGCTCAAAAGCACTGCAAATGTTTGACGATAATGAAGTACTTAATATCACTTCATTACTATACGACCAAAATAATCTTTCCCAAATCGCCATAGAAAAAGAAGCGGCATGCGTGGTGATTATTCCAAAGGGATTCGAAAAAATGGTGTTGACAAAAAAATATCCTGAAATTGTTACGATCGTAAACGCCTCAAATGTTTTAACTGCCAATTATGCTTCTACGGCTTTGCAAGTTTGCTTAGGAACATTAAAAGCTGGAGTCCAAATTGAAACATTGCGCAAACAAGGAATACCGGAAAATTTGGTTGCAACACAATACGAACCGTTTAAAACAACATTCATAAAAAAGTACAACCGAAGCACAAACTACATGTATTTTCTTTGGCCTGGCGTATTAGCAGCTGTTTTGCAACAAGTTTTATTACTGGGTTTAGCGTTGGCTTTTGCGTCAGAATATGAGAATGACACCTTCAAAGAATTAGTTGAAAAATGCCCTTCGTTACTAAAATTAATGAGCGTGAAAATTATTCCCTATTTAATTATGAGTTTCGGACTGTGGCTATTATATTGGTTATTTACTTTATGGTTCAGGATTCCTTTCTATGACAATCTGCTTCCGCTTACGTTTGTGGCAGGAATATTTGTAATTTCTGTGTGCTTCATTGGAATTTTAGTCAGCATTTTAGTTCCGAACCAGCTAAAAGCAACCGAGATTTTAATGGTAATTGCTACACCTAGTTTTATTTTAAGTGGTTTTACCTGGCCATTAAGTCAAATGCCAGTTTGGGTCCAAGGCATAGCCAATTGCATTCCCTTAACCCATTTCTTGAAAGCTTTCCGGATTTTAATTATCGAAAATGGTACACTTTCGCAAACTTATGGATCTATTTGGAATATGATTGTGATAGGTTTAGTTTGTGGTATTTTGGCCTATATCGCTCTATATTTCAAGCGAAAACAAATCCTAAAGGAAATTTAATTACCGTACTTTATGAAACACAAAAGGCATAAGAATTCACTTATGCCTTTTTGTATATCTTTAAATTGCTACCCAAAATCTATTTTCTGAACACTATTTCTCGATCTCTTTCATGCTATCCATTTTCTTGTGTGCCAAGAAACCGGTAATATCTTCAAAATGCTCCACTACTCTTTTGTTTCCAAATTCAAAAACTTTTGTCGCCAATCCATCAAGAAAATCTCTATCGTGAGAAACTAGTATTAAAGTTCCGTCAAAATCACGCAAGGCATCTTTGATAATATCTTTAGTTTTCATGTCCAAGTGATTCGAAGGCTCATCCAGAATCAATAAATTCACGGGTTCCAACAATAATTTTATCATTGCCAAACGTGTTTTTTCTCCACCGGAAAGCACTTTTACTTTTTTGGTTACATCATCACCTTGAAACATGAAAGCTCCCAAAATATCTTTAATTTTTGTTCGAACATCACCAACAGCAATATCATCGATGGTTTCAAAAATAGTGGCATTTTCATTTAATAAAGAGGCTTGATTTTGGGCAAAATAACCAATTTGTGCATTATGACCAATTTCTAAACTACCTCCATTAATTTCAATTTCTTTCATGATTGCTTTAATCATCGTCGATTTTCCTTCCCCATTTTTACCTACGAAAGCTACTTTTTCGCCTCTTTCAATAACGATATTAGCGTCCTTTAAAACCACATGATCTCCGTATGATTTAGACAAATCTTTAACAATTACAGGATATTGTCCAGAGCGTACTGCAGGAGGAAATTTTAATTTTAATGCCGATGTATCTACTTCGTCAACCTGCACTATAACCAGTTTCTCTAACATCTTAACTCGAGACTGAACGGCATCTGTTTTAGAAAAAGTCCCTTTAAAACGGTCTATAAAAGTTCTATTATCGGCAATCATCCGTTGTTGTTCATCGTATGCTTTTTGCTGATGAATACGTCTGTCTTTTCTAAGTTCCAAATAATGAGAATACTTTGCTTTGTAATCGTAGATTCTTCCCATTGTCACTTCAATCGTACGATTGGTAATATTATCGACAAAAGCTCTATCGTGAGAAATAACCACAACCGCTTTGGCTGAATTAATCAAGAAATCCTCTAACCATTGAATACTTTCAATATCCATGTGATTGGTGGGTTCATCCAGCAAAATCAAATCTGGTTTTTGCAAAAGGATTTTGGCCAGTTCAATTCGCATTCTCCAACCTCCTGAAAATTCCGTAGTTTGACGATTAAAATCTTCACGTACAAAACCCAAACCAACTAATATTTTCTCAACTTCGGCCTCATAATTCACTTCCTCAATCGCGTAGAATTTCTCGCTTAAATCAGAAACTCTTTCAATTAACTTCATGTACGCATCACTTTCATAATCGGTACGAATAGTCAATTGCTCATTGATTTCGTCAATTTCCGCTTTCATACCAAAAATTTCACCAAAGGCCTTCGAAGTTTCTTCCATCACAGTCGCACCATCTGTAGTCAATAAATGCTGAGGCAAATAAGCCACAACAGCATCTTTTGGTGCTGAAATATTCCCCGTTGAAGGTTTGCTTTGCCCTGCAATAATTTTAAGCAGCGTTGATTTTCCAGCTCCATTTTTACCCATTAAGGCAATTTTATCATTTTCATTTATGGCAAAAGAAACATCACTAAAAAGCGTTGTTCCACCAAATTGCACGGATATATCGTTAACTGTTATCATTATTTTTGTTTAAAGTTTAAGGCTTAAAAGTTTAAAGTTATCATTGTCCAATTAAACCCTTTTTTTTGAAGTTGCAAAGATAGTTTAAATACATAATTAGACAATTTGTAGATTAGAAAGTTTTAAGGAATCGATAAAACTAAAATTGTCATTTCGACAAAGGAGAAATCCCAAGTGAGATTTCTCCTTTGTCGAAATGACAAAATGGTTCGGATTGATTAGAAATTCATTTTAAATCCTACTGCTATTCTTTTCTCCATTTTTTTGATTCCTCAAAAACATGTTCCAAAATGGCAGCTTCTCTTTCATCAAAGTCAACGTTTCTGCGGCTCATCACTAATCGAGCCGTTTCAAAAGCTTTTTTGGTGATATAAGTCGTAAAACCGGAAGCACCACCCCAAGAAAAACTGGGTACAAAATTGCGAGGGAATCCACTGCCAAAAATATTAGCACTCACTCCTACTACCGTTCCTGTATTGAACATGGTATTAATGCCGCATTTACTGTGGTCTCCCATCATCAATCCACAAAACTGAAGTCCAGTTTTAGCAAATCCTTCGGTTTCATAACTCCACAATTTCACTTCTTCGTAGTTATTTTTCAAGTTCGAATTATTACTATCCGCTCCAATGTTACACCATTCGCCAAGAACAGAATTACCTAAAAATCCATCATGTCCTTTATTAGAATACCCAAACAACACTGAATTATTTACTTCACCACCAATTCTGGAATGCGGACCTACAGTGGTTGCTCCGTAAACTTTACTAGCCATTTTTACGACGGCATTGTCGCACAAGGCAAAAGGACCTCGAATTACAGAACCTTCCATGATTTCGGAATCTCTACCTATATATATAGGACCCACAGAAGCATTTAAAGTAACGAATTCTAATATTGCTCCTTCTTCAATAAATATATTTTCAGGAGCGATGACGTTGACACTTTTTGGGATGGGCTGTGATCTTCTATCTTCTGTTAAATATTCAAAATCTTCTCGAATTGCCGCATCATTCTTGGAAAAAATATCCCAAGTATTTTCTACAGTTAAACATTCGTCTTGGTATTCTATAATTTCATAAGTATCAAAATCTACTGCTTCCTGATCTTCATTTGTATAAAAAGCAATTACTTCATCTCCTTTGAAAATAGCCTGATTCGATTCCAGATTACTCACCATTTCCACCAAAACATCATTAGGAAGAAAGGAAGCATTTATCATTACATTTTCTTCTAATTCTACCATTGGAAATTTTTCAGATAAATATTCCTCTGTCAATGTAGTCGTAGTAGAACCTAAACGCATTTCCCATTTTTGACGAATCGTCATAATTCCAATAAGAATATCAGCAACAGGACGCGTGAAAGTAAAAGGTAAAAGTGCATTTCTAGAAGGTCCGTCAAAAAGGATATAATTCATAAAATTGTTTATTTGTTGATTCGGTTATTTGTTGAATCGAAATTAATTTAAACTAGTTACCGTTTTAATACTATTGGCACCAAAGTTACAAAGTTTTCAAGTAGATAAAAATAAAAAAGCCTTCATCCCGAAGTTTCGGGAGGAAGGCAATATTTTAAAAAACGAGTTAAAATTATTTAACGTGTTTAGCGTATTTAGTTTTGAATTTATCAATACGTCCTGCAGTATCAATAAGTTTAGATTTACCTGTGTAAAAAGGGTGAGAAGTTCTAGAGATCTCCATTTTCACAACTGGGTATTCAACACCGTCAACTGTTAATGTTTCTCTTGTATCTGCAGTAGATTTAGTAATAAAAACTTCGTCATTTGACATGTCTTTAAATGCAACTAATCTGTAATTTTCTGGGTGAATTCCTTTTTTCATCTTGTTAATCTTTTTTATTTGTTAATTATAACTTGTCTTGAAGCTTTTCCTCTAACAGAAAAGGTATAAACTCATTATAACTTTTTGTTTTACATTATTATTTTGAGTTTGCAAATTTACAATTTTTTTCCAATAATCAAATCTTTGCCTGACTTTTTTTATATAATTGTAAAAAGCGATTTTTATACCGCTATATATTGGGAATTGTTATATTTGTGGATTAATTAATAAAGTCTTTATGGAAAATAATATATCGCCGGCAAAATCCGGAATTTTATATGGAATTTTGTTTGGTGTAGTTATGATTTTAGAATTTGTGATTATGTATATCATTGGAATGAAATCATTAGTTGGAACAAGTGTAGGATTGATTGTGAATCTTGCTAATTATTTAATATTGCCAATCCTGTTTATATATATAGGATGCAATAATTACAAGAAAAATATAAATAATGGTTTTATTTCTTTTAGCGAATGTCTAAAAACTGGGGTTTCAATCACTTTTATAGCTGGAATTATCTATGCGCTCTTCAACGTAATTTTTAATCTTATATTTCCTGATTTTATAAACGAAATGGCAAGTATTACAAAAGAAGCCATGCTACAACAAAACTCATCAATGACTGCCGAGCAATTAGAAAGCGGGATTTCTTTGATGAAAAAATTCATGAACCCTCTATTTGTTTTTCCAGTTACCATAGCGATGTATTCTTTCTTTGGTTTAATTTATTCACTAATTATTGGTGCAATTCTAAAAAACGAAAATCCTCAAAGCTTCTAAATTAATGAATTTATCAATACTCATACCGCTTCTCAACGAAGAGGAATCGCTTAAAGAATTGTACACATGGATCATAAAAGTGATGCAGGTGAATAATTACACTTATGAAATTATCTTCCTAGATGATGGAAGCACGGATGATTCCTGGAATATTATCGAAGGATTTGCTCAAGAAAACCCACAAGTTAAAGGGGTTCGTTTCATGAAAAATTTCGGAAAGTCACAGGCTTTACATGCTGGTTTTGCAAAAGCAAAAGGAGATGTAATCATCACCATGGATGCCGATTTGCAAGACAGTCCGGAAGAGATTCCTGGATTATATGAAATGATTGTCAATGGCAAATTTGATTTGGTCTCCGGTTGGAAAAAGAAACGCTACGACTCGGTGATGGCAAAAAACCTGCCTTCTAAATTGTTCAATTGGGCAGCGAGAAAAACCTCGGGTGTGGAATTGAATGATTTTAATTGCGGACTCAAAGCTTATAAAAATGTTGTGGTAAAAAACATTGAAGTATCGGGTGAAATGCACCGATACATTCCAGTTTTGGCAAAAAATGCTGGTTTTGGAAAAATAGGCGAAAAAGTAGTACAGCACCAAGCGAGAAAATATGGTGAAACTAAATTTGGAATGGAACGTTTCATCAATGGTTTTCTTGATTTAATTACTATTTGGTTTCTTTCCCGTTTTGGAAAAAGACCGATGCACTTATTTGGTGCCATGGGTTCTTTGATGTTTATCATTGGTTTTATGCTTGCAGGATATATTGGCATTTCAAAACTATACCATATGTATAATGATATGCGCTATAATTTAGTAACCAGCAATCCTTGGTTTTATATTGCGCTTACCACTATGGTTTTAGGGACTCAATTATTTTTGGCAGGATTTCTTGGCGAGATAATTTTGCGAACAAAAAACAATGAGGAGCGATACAAAGTTTCTAGTGAGGTGAATTTTTTATAATCCTCAAGAAATAAGGCATATATTTATAGTTCTTGCAGATTGATTCACAAAGATTACTCGGGCAAGAATCGAAATATAAATAAAATATTTTTTCGTTACAACAAATCGCTAGCCCTGATTGCAGCGGAAATCCTTTTTTGAGGTTTTTACCGAGAAAAAGATTGAAACGCAAAGCAGGAAACAGCTCCTAAAAAACATCAAAATTGTTAAACAAGATAACTATTTTGAAATTTTAAAGTAAAAATTTAGAAACTAAAAAAATCTATAAAATGGATATCAAACAAAACATTTTGGACGCAGTAAACGAATGGCTTACACCAACATTTGATAATGAAACTCATATAGCTATCAAAGAATTGATGACCACTTCTCCTGCAGAACTGGAAGAAAGTTTTTATAAAAATCTAGAATTTGGAACCGGCGGAATGCGCGGTGTTATGGGCGTTGGGAACAATCGAATCAATAAATATACGCTTGGAAAAAGCACGCAAGGTCTTTCAAATTACATGCACAAAGTTTTTCCAAATAAAGAATTAAAGGTGGCAATCGCTTACGACTGTCGTCATAATAGTAAATCCTTGGCAAAAGTAGTTGCTGATGTTTTTACTGCAAATGGGATTGCGGTTTATCTGTTTTCGGATTTGAGACCTACGCCCGAGTTGTCATTTGCCGTTAAACATTTAGGTTGTCAAGCCGGAATTGTACTTACTGCTTCTCACAATCCGCCTGAATACAATGGTTACAAAGTGTATTGGGAAGATGGTGGGCAAATTGTTCCTCCGGAAGACGAAGCCATTATTGATACCATTGAACATTTAAATTACAATGAAATCAAGTTTTCTGCCAATGAAGATTTGATACATTATATTGATACCGATATTGACAAAGCGTTTATAAAATCCTCGATTGCAAATGCAAGTTTTGATACTTCGGCTGAAGCCAAAGAAAATCTAAACATTGTTTTCACTTCTTTGCACGGAACTTCTATCACTTTAGTTCCTGATACTTTAGCGCAAGCTGGGTACACGAATGTGCATATTGTTGAAGAACAAAGAGTTCCAAATGGTGATTTCCCAACGGTAAAATCTCCAAACCCTGAAGAACCGGAAGCATTGTCAATGGCAACAGCATTGGCTGACAAAATGAATTCGGATATTGTTATTGGGACAGATCCTGATTGCGATCGTTTGGGTGTTGCTGTTCGAAATAACGAAGGACAAATGACTTTGTTGAACGGAAACCAAACGATGATTTTGATGACTGCTTTTTTACTGGAACAATGGAAAAAAGCGGGAAAAATTAACGGAAAACAATTTGTGGGTTCTACCATCGTTTCTACTCCAATGATGATGGAATTAGCCACGAATTACGACGTAGAATGTAAAGTAGGATTAACCGGGTTTAAATGGATTGCCAAAATGATTAAGGATTTCCCGGAGTTGGAATTCATTGGTGGTGGCGAAGAAAGTTTTGGATATATGGTAGGCGATGCGGTTCGTGATAAAGACGCAGTTGCCGCTACTTTATTGATTTGTGAAGTTGCCGCTCAGGCAAAAGCAAAAGGAAGCACTGTTTATAAAGAATTGCTTAAATTATATGTTGATAACGGATTCTACAAAGAACATTTAGTTTCATTGACCAAAAAAGGAATGGATGGTTTGCAGGAAATCAATCAGATGATGATTGACATGAGAGAAAATCCATTGAAAGAAATTAACGGACAAAGAGTAATTATGCTGGAAGATTATCAATCCTCTGTGGCTAAGAATTTATTGGACGGTTCAGAAACCAAAATGGATATTCCAAAATCGAATGTTTTAATTTATTACACGGAAGATGGTTCTAAAATTTGTGCCAGACCAAGCGGCACCGAGCCAAAAATTAAATTTTACATCAGTGTAAATACCGAATTGGATTCTGTGGAAGATTTCAAGGAAGTGGAAAGCGTTTTGAACGAGAAAATAAAAAATATTATTATTGCAATGCAATTGAACTAATGGACAAAAATTTAATAAAATTAATTCCCTTTACAAAACCGTATAAAACTCACATCATTTGGAATGTGGTATACAACATTTTGTACGCCTTATTTAGTACCATTTCCATGTTAACACTACTGCCTGTACTGCAGGTCCTTTTTGGCAAAACCAAAATAGTAGAGAAAGAGCCTATATACTCGGGAATTGGCAATATAAAAGAATTTGCAACTGATTTTTTGTATTACAAAATTTCAGAATTAACAAAAGACAATAGTCCTCAGTATGCGCTTTTATTAGTGGTTTCTTTGGTTATTATCACTTTTTTGTTCAAAAATTTATTCAATTATCTGGCCTCGCATCATATCATGCACCTCAAAAATGGGGTTTTACGAGATTTACGAAAGTCCATGTATAACAAAATAATTGAATTGCCCATATCCTATTATTCAGAAAAAAGAAAAGGGGATATTATGGCTCGTATGCTTGGCGATGTCAATGAAGTTCAAAACTCTTTTTTTTCCGTTTTGGAACTAGTCGTAAAAGAGCCTTTAACTATCGTTTTTGCGATAGTGACCATGTTTTTTATTAGTGTAAAACTAACCTTATTTGTTTTAGTTTTCATTCCGATTTCTGGCTTAATCATTTCAAAAATAGCTAAGAATTTAAGGGAAAAATCTATGGAAGCACAAAGAGAAAGCGGTTTCCTTATTTCCATCGTAGATGAAAGTTTAGGCGGTTTGAAAGTTATAAAAAGTTACAATGCAGAAACTAATTTCAAAGCCAGATTTAACGATTCAGTTACTCGTTTGTTGAATCTATCAAACAGTATAGGCGACAAAAATAATTTGGCAACGCCATTAAGTGAGTTTCTAGGAATTACGACCATTGCCGCCTTGCTTTGGTACGGAGGAAATTTAGTACTTATAGACAAAACCCTTGAAGGAGCTGCATTTATCGTGTATCTAACATTGGCTTTCAATATCCTTACTCCTGCCAAAGCTATTTCTAAGGCCTCTTATGCAGTGAAAAATGGTTTAGCCGCTGCAGAACGGGTTTTTGAAGTTTTGGAAGTTGAAAATGAAATCACTTCAAAAGAAAATGCCATTGAAAAAAATACTTTTGACACCAGCATCGTTATCAAAGATATCAACTTTAAATACGAAGATGAGAATGTGTTAAAGCATTTTTCACTTCAAGTTAAAAAAGGACAAACGGTGGCTCTTGTGGGACAATCTGGTAGCGGAAAAAGTACCATTGCCAATTTATTAACTCGTTTTTACGATGTAAATGAAGGAACAATTGCTATTGATGGAATAGACATAAAAGATCTCGATTTGCAATCACTTCGCGGTTTAATGGGACTAGTAACGCAAGACAGTATTTTATTTAATGATACGATAAAAGCAAACATCTCATTAGGTAAAACGGATGCAAGCGATGAAGAGATTATCGAAGCCTTGAAAATTGCCAATGCCTATGAATTCGTTAAAGATTTACCAAAAGGAATTCATACTAATATTGGCGACAGCGGAAACAAACTTTCCGGAGGACAAAAACAAAGATTATCCATTGCTCGTGCGGTTTTGAAAAATCCACCAATCATGATTTTGGATGAAGCCACATCAGCATTGGACACTGAAAGCGAAAAATTTGTACAAGTAGCGTTGGAAAACATGATGCAAAACAGAACTTCTATTGTTATTGCGCACCGTCTTTCGACAATTCAAAAAGCAGATTTAATTGTAGTAATGCAAAAAGGAAAAATTGTAGAACAAGGCAAACATGATGAACTAATTGCATTAAATGGCACCTACAATAAATTAGTAACCCTGCAATCTTTTGAATGATGATTTAAGATTGCCGTTTTTTGATTTAAGATTTACGATTTCGTCATGAATGAAAATTTTTAGATTTTTCAGTTTTTTAATTTCTTAACTAAATAAAATGTTCCTCAATAATCCAAATATAAAGCTACCCGAAGATCCAAATACAATAGTTTGGAAATACCTCGATTTGTCAAAATTTTTGGATTTATTGATGTCTGAGAAATTATTCATGTCACGCTCTGATAAATTTGAGGATCAATACGAAGGCACTTTTAGCGAGCCCACATTTGAAGAAATCAGAAAACTTTCCATTGATAACCCTGACTTTTTGAATTATTATAAAAGTCATCGGGAAAAAGTGGCTATCAGCAGCTGGCACATCAATGAATATGAATCCTTTGCGATGTGGCAGATATTCACCCAGAATAGTGAGGGTTTAGCAATTCAATCTACAATTGGAAGACTTCAAAATGCGCTTAATCCCGAAACAAATTTTGATCAGTACATTGGTGAAGTCAACTATATCGATTACAAAAAGGAGTATATTCCGTTTGACGATATGTTTTTCCCATTCCTATTTAAACGAAAAAGTTTTCAATATGAGCGTGAAGTTCGGATTATTACAGATATCGCCGAAAACAACATCAAAATTAATGAGGGTTTAAAAATCAATATTGACATCAACCAATTAATCGAAAAAATCTATATCCATCCAAAATCTGAAAACTGGTATAAGAATCTCGTTATTCAATTAGTGAAACAATTGGGATTCGATTTTACCATCGAAAAATCTGATTTGGAAAGTGATATCTTAATTTAATATTTGAATTTAAATTAAAAAAAATTAAACTGGCTCATAACTTATAACTTTCCATTCTTTTTTAGACAAATCGATATAATTGTAATGAACTACATCCATTTTGTCAAATTGTCCATTTTTGTTTGTATCCTCAACGGTTCTAAAATACAAACAGTTTTTAGATTCAATCAAATTCCAATCTATTAATTCCTGAAAACTAGGTGATATTTTAGTAAACTTATCTCCACTTATTTGACTAATATACAATGCCTTGATATCACCGGTGTCTAATTTCCCATCTTTATTGGTGTCCATATCAACCATTGTGTAGACCATAATTTGGTTTTTGGTTCTATCAGAAACTGATTTTAAATAGGTCGCAGTCTGAATTAAAACCGGTTTATCAGTTAATGCTTTAATGGAATCCGAATCGATTCGTTGAAACTTTAAATTCTGCAAAAACCCCGTAATTTCATTTTCTCCATAATTAGATATGGTAAAACTCAAATCATTCACGCTTGAAGATCCGTATCTAGTTTTAATTCCTTTTTCACGTATGCTTAAATCCCCAACTGGATGAATCAAATAATCGGTTCCTTGCATTTGGATAGGTAAATCAGCAATTGCAATTGAAGCAGCATCGGTTTTCACCGTTGTTTTTTCTTTATTCGAACCATCGTAAGTTACTTTTGGTTTTTCTGAGTCTTCTTTACAACTTGCTAAAAACAAAACAGTTATTCCCAATAAGGCGATATGTAATTTTTTCATGATGGTATAGTATTAAAAATAAATTCAAATGTAATCATTTTTAAAAATGCTTTTGGTATTCTTTGAATGATTTATAAAGCAGAAAAGCTTTAAACTAATATTAAAACTCAGGTATTTCCCCTGATTTATAAGCGCGCGTTTAATTTTACATTAAAAACTCTGGTTGTCATATAATTAGGAATTGCATATTGATTTTTCGAATATACATCGCGAACCCAAGTATTTGTAATTGCGTTCTGATTATTAAAAAGATTAAAAATTTCTAACCCTATTTCTAATTCTTTGAAGCTTTTCAGCCAACTTCTATTAACATTAGTTTTATCATTAATAAGTACTTTAGAAAATCCGACATCGGCTCTGCGGTAATCTTTTAATCTGTTTTGGTACAAATAAGGATCTGCATATGATGGTGAACCTCCTAGCAAACCGGTATTATAAACCAAATTTAGATATATTTTCACACTTGGAATATTTGGCATAAAATCTTGAAACAGAAGTCCAAATTTCAGTCTTTGATCTGTTGGTCTTGCAATATATCCTTTATCAGCGCTATTCTCTTCTGTTTTTAGATAGCCAAAACTTAACCAAGACTCGGTTCCCGGAACAAACTCCCCATTCAATCGCACGTCTAATCCCTGCGCATAGGCTTTCGCATTATTGGTAGCAGCATATCGTATGCGAACATTATCAATTGTATAGGTATTTACATCCGTCAACGATTTATAATATAGTTCAGAGACCAATTTAAAAGGACGATTCCACATTTTGAAACTGTAATCATTACTCAAAACAATATGTACAGACTGCTGTGCTTTAATATCGGGCTGCACTACTCCATCGGCATCTCGCAATTCCCGATAAAATGGTGGTTGATGATACAATCCACCCGAAAGCCTAAAAACCATGTCCTTCTCCCAACTCGGTTTTATGGCGAATTGAGCTCTCGGACTAATTGTGATCTGTGATTTCCCTGCTATATTGTCTCCTAAAACTTCCCAATTATGAACTCGCAATCCTGCATTATACCAAACTTCACTTGATCCTATTTTATCTTTACGGCTCCATTGCGCATAACCTGAAAATCTATTAATTGTATTAAAATTAGTGGCTCTCACATTTTGGTAGGGAACAAGAGGCCCTGTATAAGAAGAATACGGCTGGTCATTTTTTGGCAAAATTTTAATTGGAGGGTTGATAGAAAAACCTGCTGAATCAATCACTTCCCACTCTACAACTCGATCTCTAATGGATTCTCGTGTATATTTGATTCCCCACTCCAATTGGTTTTCTTTCCAATCATAAATTCCTTTCATCTCAGTATTCACTATAACTGCATCTAGATCATTTCGGGCATGATTCAGTTGTGACCCAATTCCTTTAGAATAATTAACATTACCAAAGGTTTCCGATCCAATATTCGAATCTACATCCCCTAATCGATATTGTGCAAAAATATCAAAATGTTCTTGTTCCAAGGTATGAAAAACGGATCCAATAAATTTTAAAGTAAAATTGTCATTTACTTTAAAAACAGACTTTATTGCTCCAAAATAAGTATCGTATTTATCATTCTCCTTCCCCTCATAATACACTAAAAGCGCCATAGGTTTATCCAGTGTCCCAAAATTAGTTTGACGAGTCAATGGCTGATATTGATATTTATTTTGCGAAATATTACCCAGAAAACTCCATTGCCATCTATCTGACGCCTGATAGTTTACATTCGTTTGAATATCAACAAACGAAGGAGTGAAATTAGTTTGTGTCTCCTGACTTTTAACCAAAAGACTATTGTTACGATACCTCACTCCAGTAATAGCAGTCCATTTTTTATTTTTGGAAGCAGCATCTATTGCAAGGCTTCCGCCAAGAAGACTAGCCTCAAGAGTAGCACCAAATTTTGTCGGTTTCCTGTAGGTAATATCCAAAACTGACGATAGTTTGTCTCCAAATTTTGCTTGAAAACCACCTGCTGAAAAATCAATATTTTGTACCAAGTCGGTATTTGTAAAACTTAATCCTTCTTGTTGTCCCGAACGAATTAGAAAGGGCCGATACACTTCAATTTCGTTAACATATACTAAGTTTTCGTCGTAATTCCCACCACGAACCGCATATTGCGTACTCAGTTCATTATTAGAATTTACACCCGGCAAGGTTTTTAAAATATTTTCAATTCCTGCATTTGCTCCAGGTATTTTCCTGATAACTTCTGGTTCTATAGTAGTAATTCCCTGAACTCTTTTCTTGTTTTTAGAAACCACGATAACTTCTCCCATTTGTTCTTCGCGATCATTCATCACCAAGTTGAATTCATAGTCTTCATTCGGTTTTAATTGAACTGAAAGAGTCGTCTTCTTCAACGAAATATGAGTAAAAATGACAATCACTTTCTGATTAGCGGGAACGGCTAAATCAAAGAATCCATTCGTATTGGATTGTGTTGCTTTGCTTAGACAAACAACATTTACGTTATCAATTGGTTTATTATTGGAATCCAAAATAATTCCTTTTATTCGAGCAGTTTGTGCAGTCAGGGAAAACCCCACACAGATAAAAAGCAAAACAAGTATTAATCTATTTGTACTCAAATGAAATGGTATTTATTTTTTTTGACTTCTAAAAAAACGAGTTGTAAAGGTAGTCGAATTTCCTACATTATCAATTACAACCACTTTTAAATCATTGGACCCTTCAGCCACAATTCCATCTCTAAAATTATGGGTTATTTTTTTTGTTTTATTATCATACTCCAATAATATCCAGTTTCCATTTAAGTAACCATTATAGGATTTTATGCCAGATAAACTATCACTAATAATCAGTTGAAGCGACTTTTGATCACTTACCCATTTTCCCTCAATTGATTTAGCAATCGAGATTTTGGGAGCAATCGTATCGAGAACCAACGCATACTGACCTAATGTTTTGGATTTTGCAGTAAATAAACTATCCTTTCGAAGGGTAGGGAAATAGCTTATTTTTTTCCCTTCAATCATACCAATAAATAGTTTGCTTCTCTGAGCCTCTGTGTATTTTTTATCTTCAATCGAAATGGTAAAATTAGTATGAGCCGGAACAATATCTTCATGAAGAAATAACATATCATTTTTTACATCAAAATTTAAATTGAAATCATCATAAAAAGTTCCAGCAGGAAAGAAAACTGACATATTATCTTTAGCAAAATTGCTGTCTTTATTTGCCTTCACAAAATAATTTGAAACAATTGGTTCTTCCTCAATAATGGTTGTTAATAGATCATATTGAATAGGGATCGAAATAGTACTTTTATTTCCAAAAAAATCAGAAATTTCAATGCGACAAACAGACTTTAAATTTGGAAGCACTGTAACTATTCCATTATTTTCATCACTTTTGATGACACTAAGTCCATATTTATTTTTCATGAATAATTTCTGAACCCTCTGGTCTGTTTTTTTATACTTGGAATAATCAATGAGCGCATTTACATATCGCATTTCATCAAAAGAATAGGTGTCAAATTGATAGCCGAAATTTGGTTTCCCATTTAAAAAAGACTGTACCTTATATACTCCATTTTTATTGAACGAGACATCGTCATAATCAAAAGTTGCAATCCCCAGCCCTATTTTCCCATTAGAAACTACCTTCTCAGACAAATAAGTTCCGTCTTTTTGCAATGATAAATTCAGTAACACTGGACGCTTTGAATGATTAACCGTAGTTTTATTGTCTACTGGATAAACATAAAGATTTGAAATGACAGGCTTTTTCGTGTCTTTAAAATTTTTATCAAAACCAAAAAACATGGGATTTATAACTTTTTCCGTTTTAGTATCTCGAATTTCAAAATGCAAATGTGGCCCTTCAGAACCTCCTGTATTACCAGAAAAAGCAATCAACTGACCTTTCTTGACAGGCAAATCATCCGGTTTCAGAAACATTTCAATTTCAAATGCGCGTTCCTTGTAATGGGTTTTCTTTATATAACTTTCTATCGCTTCATTGGCTCTTTGTAAATGGCCATAAACAGAAGTATAACCATTAGGATGCGTGATATAAATTGCTTTTCCATTCCCGAAAGTTGATATTTTAATTCGAGAAATATACCCATCTGCAATAGCGTGAACAGTTAACCCTTCCTTTTGCATTGTTTTTAAATCAAAACCTGCATGAAAATGATTGGGTCTCAATTCCCCAAAATTACCTGAAAGTTGCATGGGAATATCTAGTGGTGGACTGAAATAGTCTTTTGGGTAATCTGCTTGAGCAAAAAGAGCGCTGCTGAAGAAAAATAAATAAATAAAAAATTTCATTGAATAGATTTTTGCTAAGGTAAAAAAAAGCAGTTAATAAAAATCAGAAAAAAATCAAATCACAACATACTGAATTACATATAATTGATTTTTTTAACGTAAAAAAATCAATAAAATATTGCAAAAATAAAAAGGAATACTAACTTTGTAAGATTAAGTAATGAATTAGGAATATAATGAGTGTAATTGCAGAAATAATTGATACTCTTGAAAATAAGGTTGAAAAACTTTTCATAAAAATGAAAAGTTTAGAGAAAAACAGTCAAGATTTAAAAGTTGAATTAACAAAAGCTGCACAGATCATACAAACACAATCACAAGAGATTGAAGCGCTAAAAACGCAGTGTGAAACACTCAAAATGGCCAACGCATTACTAGGCAGTGACGAAAACAAAAGAGATACAAAGCTTAAAATAAATTCATTAATTCGCGAAATCGACTACTGTATAGCACAGCTATCAGATTAATAAAAGATATGGACGAAAAGCTTAAAATTAAAATATCAATTGCAGACAGAGTCTATCCATTAACGGTTGATTTGTCTCAGGAAGAAGGCCTTAGAAGCGCTTCAAAGAAAATTGATGTGATGATAAAGCAGTTTGAAGAAAATTATGCTGTACGTGATAAGCAAGATGTATTAGCCATGTGCGCTTTACAATTTGCATCACAATCAGAACAAAAACAAATTGACAATTCAATTGATGGCGAAGCAACCATTGAAAGAATTAAAAAAATCAATGCGATTTTAGATCAATATCTCGACAATTAAACGTTCTTTACAAAGACTAAGATACTGCCTACATTAGTTCACATTTGGTAAACTCAACACTAACATTTTAGAATGAGCAAATCATCACTTCTAAAGCATGCCACGCTTCGGCGAGGAAACTTGAACAGTGAGTTAGCTCAAAACTTGTCATTCAGAGTTTATTCAATCTCACTAATGTAGGCTTTTTTTATATATAAATTTTAACAAACATGGACATAGTAACGATCATCATTTCAGGAATTATAGGTATTGTAGGAGGTTTTGGAATAGCCAAAATAATTGAAAAAAGCAATATTTCTAATTTAATCAAAAACGCTAAAAAAGAAGCTTCATCAATTTTAAAAGATGCTAATCTTGAAGCAGAAAACATAAAAAAAGATAAAATACTTCAAGCAAAAGAAAAATTTATTGAATTAAAATCAGAGCACGAGCAAGTTATATTGTCTCGTGATAAGAAAGTAGCTGAAATCGAAAAAAGAATTAGAGACAAAGAATCTCAAATTTCTAATGAATTATCAAAAGCTAAAAAAGTCAATGATGATTTCGAATCAAAAACTTTAGAATACAACTCTAAAATAGAAATTCTTGACAAAAGACAAACAGAGGTTGATAAACTACACAAAAGTCAATTGCAACAACTGGAAGTTATCTCTGGTTTATCTGCTGAAGAAGCGAAAAACCAACTGGTAGAAGGTTTAAAAGCAGAAGCAAAAACCAAAGCGATGTCGCATATTCAAGATACTATTGAAGAAGCAAAATTGACAGCGCAACAAGAAGCGAAGAAAATCATCATCAATACTATTCAAAGAGTTGGAACTGAAGAAGCAGTTGAAAACTGTGTTTCAGTGTTCAACATTGAATCAGATGATGTTAAAGGTAGAATTATTGGTCGTGAAGGTAGAAATATTAGAGCTTTAGAAGCTGCAACTGGAGTAGAAATCATTGTAGATGACACACCAGAAGCGATTATTCTTTCTTGTTTTGATCCTGTTCGTAGAGAAATTGCACGTTTGGCACTACATAAACTAGTAACAGACGGACGTATCCACCCAGCACGTATTGAAGAAGTTGTTGCTAAAACAGCTAAACAAATTGACGATGAAATTATAGAAGTTGGTAAACGTACCGTTATCGATTTAGGAATTCATGGATTGCATCCTGAATTGATTAAAGTTGTAGGTCGCATGAAATACCGTTCTTCTTATGGACAAAATTTATTGCAACACTCCCGTGAAGTTTCTAAACTTTGTGGAATCATGGCAGCAGAATTAGGTCTTAATGTAAAATTAGCCAAGAGAGCTGGTTTATTGCACGATATAGGTAAAGTTCCAGATGCTGAAAGTGATTTACCTCACGCTTTACTAGGAATGCAATGGGCTGAAAAATATGGTGAAAAAGAGGAAGTTTGTAATGCTATTGGAGCTCACCATGATGAGATAGAGATGAAATCTTTATTATCACCGATTATTCAGGTTTGTGATGCGATTTCAGGTGCAAGACCAGGCGCAAGAAGACAAGTCTTGGATTCTTACATCCAACGTTTAAAAGACTTAGAAGAAGTAGCCTACGGATTTAGCGGCGTGAAAAATGCTTATGCTATCCAGGCTGGAAGAGAACTTCGCGTTATTGTAGAAAGCGAAAAAGTTTCTGATGACAATGCTGCTACTTTATCTTTTGAAATATCTCAAAAAATACAAACTGAAATGACTTATCCAGGTCAAGTGAAGGTAACTGTAATTAGAGAAACAAGAGCAGTTAATATTGCTAAGTAATCCCATACTAACCTTCCCCGAAGGAGACGATTCATACTTTAAAAAAAAATGATTAGCGGTAAGGCTAATCATTTTTTTTTTGCTTTACCCCCTACCCTTTGGGGAGACTGCGAGGGGATTCTTTCTGGGATGAAAAGTGTTAATTACATCTGTCAAAAATTTTCTATCAAGATGAACATAAATCTCGGTAGTCGTTATTGACTCGTGTCCAAGCATTAACTGAATGGAACGCAAATCAGCTCCATTTTCCAGCAGATGAGTAGCGAACGAATGTCGTAAAGTGTGTGGGCTTATATTTTTATTCAAATTTATTTTGACCGCTAAATCTTTAATGATTGTAAAAATCATTGCTCTAGTCAACTGTTTCCCCCTTCTATTCAAAAACAATGTATCTTCAAATCCTTTTTGAATACTAAGATGTGTTCTATTATTATTTCTATAAATTTGGATGTATTTTTGCGTCAAATCCCCAATAGGTACAAAACGTTGCTTATTTCCTTTTCCTGTAATTTTAACAAATCCCTCTTCAAAAAACAAATCTGAAATTTTTAACGCCGCTAATTCCGAAACTCGAAGCCCACAACCGTAAAGTGTTTCCAGCATAGCGCGATTACGTTCTCCTTCATTTGATGTTAAGTCAATTGCAGCGATCAGTGCATCAATTTCTTCCGTAGACAATACATCCGGCAGCTTTCGTCCTGTTTTTGGTGTTTCAATCAATTCTAAAGGATTATTGGTCCGATAATCTTCAAATATTAAATAGCTGAAAAAACTTTTTAATCCGGAAATAATTCTGGCTTGTGAACGCGGGTTTACCTGTTTTGAAACGCTATAAATAAATTGCTGCAACGTCTCTTCACCTATTTCTATAGGCGAAACAATAATTCCATTTTCATCAAGAAATTGACACAATCGGTCAATATCGAAGGTATAATTTTCGATAGTATTCTTTGACAAACCACGTTCGATTTTCAAGTACGACTGATAGCTTTTAATGTATAAATTCCAATTCATGTAGACAAAGTAAAGACTTTTTTAGACATAAAAAAACCTCCTAAATAAGCTACCGTGTGAACACAAAAATTGGATAGGATATTAAACACGAATTTCACAAATTTGCACGAATCAATTTGTGCAAATTTGTGAAATTCGTGTTTAACTTTTTAATATCAACTTAAAAATCAGTATAAATCTCCTTAATCGGTGTTATCCGTGTCCTATTTTAAATTTCTGTACAGACGTTAGCCTAAATAAGATGTTTTAAAATATTTTATAATTGAATTCAAAAATAAGAGATAAATAGTCCTAAGAATAAATTTTATTTACCCCATTTTCCACCACCAATGTAAAAACCTACATGAATACCAAGATAGGAGTTAGGTACTGTTCCTTTATTATTACCATTTATATCTTGCAAAGTAGATTCGGGAACGATATTATATTCTAAACCCATTCTAAATTTTCCCAACTCAAAACCACCTCTCACTAATACTCCCATTTTACCGCTTGCAGCTATTGCAGTATTATCTGCGCTATTTGCGGTATCAAACTCAACATTTGCTATACTATAATAGCCCAAACCACCTCCAAAATAAGGTACGAAAGATTTTTCAGATCTATTAAAGTAGTAATCATAAGTAGCAACATAAGAACCATTAGCAGAAACCTTAGCACTTGTAGTACTACCCGAATCATATACATCTCTAACTATCGCGGCAGCTCCTATTCGCAAACCCACATTCATGTTGTCTTTTATATTATATTTTGGCTCAATAGAGAACAATAATCCAGCTCCTCCATTTGATGGAACAAATCCAAAATCTAAACCAACTCTGAATCCACCTTCCTTTTGAGAATATCCATTTGTAAAAACTAAAAATGCAACTACTGCTAAAATTATTTTTTTCATTTTGATTATAATTAAAATTTAAAATTTTTACTACAAAAATAATAATAAATGTTAAAAATCAAAATCTATTAAAAAATTGTTTTACCCATAAAAAAACCTTCCGTTGTGACAGAAGGTTTAAAATAATATTTTACTTGATCGTTAGAATTTGTAACCCAAAGAAATTTGAAAAACAGAATTTTTCCACTCTGATTCTCCTGGAAACACATCTTTTTGTAATCGTGTTAAACCTAAATTATAACGAGCACCAAGCATAAATTTTTCAGCGAAATCATAATTGGCACCAAAACCCAATCCTACATCCGTAGATTCAAAATCATTCTTAACATCCTCAGATACTCCACCGGATTTTGCTTCGGCCGATACTAGAAATCCAATTTGAGGTCCAAATTCAAGACTAAAAGTATCTGCTACATAATATTTGGCCATTACCGGAATAACTATATAGTCTAATTTCAAATCCCCATCGTCACCAAAAGAGTCTAATTTAACTCCTTGAGCAGAATAAAGTAATTCAGGTTGCAGTGCGAAATTGTCACTTATCATAAATTCAGCAAAAAATCCTGCATGAAACCCTATTAAAGATTTTGAATTAACACCGTCTTGGTCAATATTAGAAATTGAAGCAATATTTAAGCCTCCTTTAATTCCAAAAGACATTTCCGATTTTTGTTGTGCATTTACATAACCAAATAGAAATATCGTAACAATTGTTAAAGTAATTTTTTTCATGATCTTTTATTTAAAATGTAGGGTCAAATGTAAAAAATTTTACTTCTAAAATATGTTATATAAAACACAAACTAGTTAATTATCAAACTATTAAGTTCAAATACACCTTTAACATTAAATAGTAAGATTTAATCATTGTTTTTTGGCACGAAAAATGTATTAACATAAAAAAACAATCCTAAAAATTGGTATTTTTACATAGTATTAATAAAAAAAATACTACTCAGGACTCTACCGAAATCTTTATTTTTGTTCTTTTTATAAATTTATAACAACAATTTGTTTAATAATAATAATGAGCAATAATTGTTCAAATACCGAGTTTTAAGTTTAAATAATTAATAAAAATTAAAATACCATTTTATGAAAAAGACAATCTTAGTTGCCATTGTACTCGTAGCCGCTTCATTTCAAATGCAGGCACAGTTAGTTAAATTTGGAATTAAAGGGGGAGTGAATTACGCGAATCAAACAGGATCTGATATCACAGTAAATAGCACTAATTACAATACTTCAGCAATCACAAGTTATCATGCCGGTTTAATTGCAGAAATAAAACTTGTAGACAGTTTCGCTATACAACCTGAATTATTATATTCTACTCAAGGAGCGACTTACAAAAATGCAGTTGAAGAATTTAGAAATGAATTAGGCTATTTATCGATTCCGGTTTTAGCAAAAATCAATCTGAATAAATTCGTCAGCCTTGAAGTAGGTCCACAAGCTTCATTTTTATTGAGCGAAAGAAACAATTTTGACGTAAAAGATGCAAACACTTTTGATTTTGCGGTAGTTGGAGGTTTAGGCCTAAATATTACTAAGAATCTTTTTATTCAAGGACGATACGGTTTAGGATTAACGGATGCTTCAAAAGATGCTGAAGTAAAAAACTCTGTTGTTCAAATTTCCGCAGGTATTAAGTTCTAAGAAATAAAATATTTATTTCTAAAACCGTTCCAATATATGGAACGGTTTTTTTATTTTTACAAAAAACACTACAATGAAAATCAGTATCATTAACGGACCAAATCTTAATCTTTTAGGGAAACGTGAACCAGAGGTATATGGAAATCAAACTTTTGAAGAGTATTTTACTACTTTACAAATAAAATTTCCAACCATTGAATTTACATATTACCAAAGCAATATAGAAGGGGAGTTAATTGATAAAATTCAGGAATTTGGTTTTTCATTTGATGGGATAATCCTTAATGCTGGCGCTTATACACATACATCTGTAGGTATTGGCGATGCCATAAAAGCCATTACCACACCGGTTGTTGAAGTTCATATCTCAAATACTTTTTCGCGTGAAAGTTTCAGACATCAATCGTATATCTCCGGAAATGCAAAAGGTGTTATTCTAGGTTTCGGATTAAAAAGTTATGAATTGGCCATACAGTCTTTTTTATAGTTTCAACAGAACAATCATGTAACATTACCTACAATTAAGCGTCTTACTAAGAAAATATTTTTTATGAAGAATGCTTACTTGTTCCTATTATTATTCTTATCTCTTTATTCCAATGCCCAAATCAAAGGAATCATCACTGACGATAAAGGAAATCCATTACCCTTTGTCAGTGTATTTGAAGAAAATACCTATAATGGTACCACCTCTAATGAGCAAGGAAACTACCAACTAAATATAAAATCAGTTGGTAAAAACAAGATAGTCTTTCAGTATTTGGGATTTAAAACCCAAAAACGAGCCATTACAGGAGGAACTTTACCTTATACTTTGGACGTAAAAATGCTAGAGGAAAGTTTCTCGCTAAACGAAGTTGTAATTAACACCAAAAATAATCTTGCTAATGCCATCATAAAAAATGCGATTGCCGGCAAAAAAGAAAATACGGAAAATACAGCTCGTTTTACAGCCGATTTTTATTCCAGAGGAATCTTCAAATTAAAAAATGCCCCTAAAAAAATATTTGGTCAAAAAATTGGCGATTTAGATGGCGCTTTAGATTCAACTGGAACAGGAATTATTTCATTGTCGGAAACATTTTCTAAAATCACTTTTGAAAAACCAAATAATTTAAAAGAAGTAGTTACCGCTTCAAAAGTAAGCGGAAATGATAAAGGTTACAGTTATAATACTGCACGTTCGTCGTTCTATGACTTTTATGAAAACAACATAAAGTTTGGTATTAATATGATTTCCCCCATTGCTGATAATGCTTTTAACTATTACAAATTTAAATTAGAAGGAACGTTTGTTGATGAAAATACCCAAATTATAAATAAAATAAAAGTAAGTCCCAAACGTGATAACGAACCGGTTTTTGAAGGCTACATTTACATAGTTGACGATTCCTGGGCTATTTACGCGGTAGATTTGGATATAAAAGGGTATCGAATGCATCAAGAGTTCATTGATGTTATGAACCTGAAACAAAATTTCAGTTACAATAAAAACAGTAGAATTTGGGCAAAAAATACGCAAAGTCTCGATTTTACTGCAGGTGCTTTTGGTATAAAATTTAATGGAAAATTCAATTATGTATATAGTAATTATGAATTTATAAATTCTTTTGCTAAAAAAACTTTTACAAATGAAATTACACGCATCGAAATAAATGCCAATAAAAAAGACAGCCTTTTCTGGAATACCAACAGACCCATTCCATTAACAATCGAAGAAAGTACGGATTATATTAGAAAAGACAGTATTTACAAGGTTAGACATTCTGAAAAATATCTAGATTCAATAGATGCAAAAGAGAATAAGTTTAAACTAATGAAATTACTCAGCGGTTATACTTATAAGAACAGTACAGACAAATACAGTCTTAGTTATGAGGGTTTATTAAACATAGGGTCACTAAGTTTTAATACCGTACAAGGTTATAATTTTGATTCTGGGTTTCGATATACCAACTGGAAAAACCAAGAATACCAAGGAAAATACACCTCAATAAGTACTAAACTAAATTACGGTTTTGCGGAAGATCGCTTGCGTATAACGGGACAATTCATTCATCGATTCAACAAAATGAATTACGCAACTTTCGATTTGACAGGCGGAAGTTCCATCAAGCAATTCAATCCGAATGCTCCCATCAGCAAAGCTATAAACACAATAAGTTCATTAGCATTCAAAAATAATTATATGAAATTGTATAATTTAGAATCTGTAGGATTAGGGTACAGTCAAGACATTGCAAATGGAGTGAACCTAGGAGGAAAAATAGAATATCAGCAACGCAAACCTTTATTTAACAATACTGATTTTTCTTATTTTAACAAGTCTGATTTATATACTTCGAATAACCCTTTAGCTCCGAATGATTTTACTAGTCCGGCTTTTGAAAAACACCATTTAACGAAAGCTAATTTACTTGCAAAAATCAATTTTGGAAACAAGTATTCTTCTCGTCCAGACGGAAAATTTAATATTAGAAATGAAAAATATCCTACCCTTTATTTAGGGTATGAAAAAGCATTTGCAGCTAATGACAAGAAATACGAGTTTGACCATTTCAACACACGATTAACCTATGATTTCACATTGGGAAATAAAGGAGTTTTAGGGTTGAATCTTAAAGCAGGAAAGTTTCTGAATGCGGATAATATTGCTTTTATAGACTACAAACATTTCAACGGAAACCAAACGCACATAGGTCAAACCGAACGTTATTTGAATGTTTTCAACTTACTGCCTTATTATTCAAACAGTACCAATGACAGCTATTTTGAAGCGCATGGCGAATACAACGACAAAGGGTATATCATGAATAAAATCCCTTTGTTGAATAAGCTAAAATCCACTTTGATTCTGGGTGCTCATGCACTTTCTACCCCAAATAACAAACCATACACGGAAGTAACTGTTGGATTGGACAATCTAGGTTTTGGAAAATTCAAACTGTTTAGAGTTGATTATGTTCGTTCTTACCAAAACGGTTATAAAGGCGATGGAGTAGTTTTTGGTCTTAAATTTTTAAATATTTTGGAGTAGTTTTTGGTTAAGTTTTAATAAAAAAAGGAGCAGATTTTAAAAATCTGCTCCTTTTTTTACGAAACACAGCCTCTATTAACTTTCCTTTCTAGGTCTACTTTAATGTTCTTCACTAGGTTCCACATGAATCAAAACGTGGCCCAATTCAGGTAATTTTTCTCTCAAAGTATCTTTTAGTTGATGAGCTAAATCATGCCCTTCTTTTACAGTAATATTTCCATTGACAATTGCGTGTAAATCAACATGATATTGCATACCAGCTTTTCTGATGAAACATTTTTCGGTATCAATAATCCCTTCCACTTGGAGCGACACTTGTCTTATCTTTTCAATGAGATCATCATACAAATGCTCGTCCATGATTTCTCCCAGGGCAGGTCTAAAAATTAAATAGGCATTGAATAGTATAAATCCAGACGCAAAAAGTGCAGCCCAATCATCAGCAGATTCGTACCCTTTGCCCATAATTAGAGCAATAGAAATTCCAATAAATGCAGCTACAGATGTTATAGCATCGCTTCTATGATGCCAAGCATCAGCTTTAAGCGAAGAACTATTGGTCTCAATACTTCTTTTAATAACCACGCGAAAAGAATACTCTTTCCATATGATTATCGCCGCAAGTACATAAAGTGTCCACGAATGTGGCAAATCATGTGGCGTTCTAATATTGCCAATACTTTCATAAGCAATGATTGTAGCTGAAGTAATTAAAAAACCTACCACCAAAAAAGTGATTAACGGTTCTGCTCGACCATGTCCATAAGGATGATTTTTATCCGCTGGTCTATTTGAATACTTAATTCCAAATAAGACCAAAAATGATGCAAAAATATCAGTCGTAGATTCGATTGCATCTGCAACGAGAGCATACGAATTTCCGAAAAAACCAGCTAAGCCCTTTATGATTGCCAAACTTATATTTCCAACGATACTAAAATAAGTGGCCTGTATTGCAGTTTGTTCGTTTGACATGATTCTTTTTAAAAATTAAAAAAAAATAAAATCGTTTAAATAAACCTAATTGAATCTATGTATTCAAAATCTATTAGGATTACTTAAACGACCTTAGTATAATAATGAGTTTATGCTCGAATAATATTGGCTCCAATAGCTCTCAATCGTTCGTCAATACGCTCGTATCCTCTATCTATTTGTTCAATATTTTGAATAGTGCTAGTTCCTTTTGCCGAAAGCGCTGCAATCAATAATGAAATTCCCGCACGAATATCTGGTGAAGACATTGTGGTTGCTTTCAATTGTGATTTGAAATCATGTCCCATAACAACCGCTCTATGCGGATCACACAACATGATTTTTGCTCCCATGTCGATTAACTTATCGACAAAGAATAATCTGCTTTCAAACATTTTTTGATGAATCAATACATCTCCTCTGGCTTGTGTGGCAACTACTAAAACGATACTCAATAAATCCGGAGTAAATCCAGGCCAAGGTGCATCTGATATAGTAAGAATAGAACCATCAATATCGGTTTTCACTTCGTAACCATCAACATGAGCAGGGATATAAATATCATCTCCTCTGCGTTCTAGCGTAATCCCTAATTTTCTGAATGTATTTGGAATAACACCAAGATTTTCCCAACTTACATTTTTAATTGTTATTTCACTTCTAGTCATGGCAGCTAATCCAATCCATGAACCAATTTCAATCATATCAGGAAGAATTCTATGCTCACAACCGCCCAAACTATCCACTCCTTCAATAGTCAATAAATTAGACCCAACACCAGTAATATTAGCTCCCATGGAGTTTAACATTTTACACAATTGTTGTAAATAAGGTTCGCATGCTGCATTATAAATTGTTGTTTTTCCTTTTGCCAAAACGGCAGCCATCACAATATTAGCTGTTCCGGTTACAGATGCTTCATCTAGCAGCATATCAGCTCCTGTCAATCCATCTGCAGCTTCAACGCCATAAAAATGATCTTCTCTATTGTAACGAAATTTCGCTCCCAGATTAATAAAACCTTCAAAATGGGTATCTAATCTTCGACGACCTATTTTATCTCCTCCAGGTTTTGGAATATATCCTCTGCCAAAACGAGCTAAAAGTGGCCCAACAATCATAATGGATCCACGAAGAGATCCACCTTCTTGCTTAAAAGCTTCGGTTTCTAAATATTGAACATTTACATCGTCGGCTTGAAAAGTATATGATCCTGATCCATTTTTCTGAATTTTTACTCCTAAATTTCCTAAAAGCGTAATCAATTTGTTGATATCAATAATATCAGGAATATTGTTGATTGTTACTTTTTCAGAAGTCAAAAGAACAGCACACAAAATTTGTAATGCTTCATTTTTAGCTCCTTGTGGTGTGATTTCTCCTTTAAGATGAATGCCACCTTCTATTTTAAAAATTCCCATTTTTTACAGTTATGAGTTATAAATTATTAGTTATGAGTTAAAAAGTTACGAGCTAAAAGTTAATGCAAAAAAAATTCATAACTTATAACTCCTAATTTAAAACTGACTTACAAAGGTTTTCTGTTTTGGTTTTTGTGTACCGGATTGGTCTTTCCAGTTTTTAAATTCTTGTTACTAAGAATTTTTGGTTGCCCAACAGGCAAAATTTTGTTTGACACCCGTTTATTTGTTCGTAATAAATCAGTAGTGTTCAATAGTTCCTCAGTACTCTGAATTAAATTCAATTTCCCATCGGATAGCTCGTACAAATGTTCGAAAATAACATCATCTTTTACCGTGTCTTTGTTCCAACTCAAATAGGATTTTTTCATATGATTAGCGATAACTTTCACCAATGCATTTTTCATTTCACCATCTTCCCATTTATTGGCTACATCAATCATATATTTTATGTTGTTGCCGTAATATCTGTATTTTGGGAAATTTTGAGGATATTTTAATACATCGGGTTTTAGTTGTAACACTTCACGAGATGGAATTGGGTATGGAGAATCAGCAACCAATTTAAAATCGGACATGATAAAAATCTGATCCCAAAGCTTGTGCTGAAAATCAGGAACATCACGTAAATGAGGATTCAAACTTCCCATTACTTGAATAATGTATTTTGCCGCCTTGTTTCGCTCGACATCATCTTCAATTTTAGTTGCCTGATCAATTAGTTTTTGCAAATGACGTCCGTATTCTGGAATAATTAAATGCGATCGTTCCGCATTATATTCCAAATGGTGAACAACATCGTTCGAGTTTTCCTTAATATATTTTGAATTCATATTCGAATGTATATTTTTTTGATTTTGCATGACACTTAGCTCCAAAGATTAACAATCATTCGAATGTATCATCTAAAAACTATCTTGTATTTAAAGGGAAACAATACCTTTAATTGTAGAAACTTCCAGGTATTTATCAACTATTTCTTGTGAGTCTTTCACAGTAACATCAACAGATATACTGGTAAATTTACCAGTCTTGGACCTTGTTGTTTTAATAACTGCACCCATACAATCAAAAGCTGATTCAACACGTTCCACGTTATCATTTTCAGTAGGCACAATAAATTTAAATAAGTACAAAGCCGGCCAAGTATTAGCTAAATCCAACTCCACTTTTAATCTATCGTAAAATTCTTCAGTCTCTTTATCCATTTTCTTTTAAAAATAAAGGCAAATATACGGTTTCAAAAGTAAATTATGAATTATGAATTATGATTTTTTGTCTAATATCATTTTAACACGAATCATTTTTTTAAATCCCAATAAGTTTAAGTAAATTTGCGCCTTATTTTTTAAAAGTGCAGAAAGAAATCATAGTTATCATTGGCGGTCCTGGAACAGGCAAAAGTACTATCATAGACGGATTAATTGCGAACGGACATTGTTGTTATCCCGAAATCTCTCGGGAAGTAACTTTGGAAGCAAAAAAACAAGGAATCGAACAATTATTTCTTGAACAACCGCTACTATTCAGCGAACTACTGCTTGAAGGAAGAAAAAAGCAATTTCAAAATGCTTCAAAAGAACCTCACGACGTTGTATTTATCGACCGGGGAATTCCAGATGTTTTGGCTTATATGCACTACATCGGCGATACCTATCCTGATTTTTTTGATGATGCCTGCAAAGAACATATCTATTCAAAAATTTTCATTCTTCCGCCTTGGGAAGACATATACATTAGCGATGGTGAACGTTATGAGAACTTCGAACAAGCTAAAATCATCTATTCTCATCTTGCTGAAACCTATCAAAATTACGGCTACGAACTCATAGAAGTGCCAAAAGATACCGTAGATAACAGAATTCTGTTTATCTTAGATGAAATTTCCAGATAATTTTTAAATTTTGGATTTTTAAATTTGGAATGTTTTCGACGAAACGAAACCCGTAATCTATGCAAGAAGCAGTAGCTATTCTTCAAAAATATTGGAAACATGATAAATTTAGGTCGCTGCAAAACGAAATTATTAATTCCGTTTTAAGTGGCCAAGATACTTTTGCTTTAATGCCAACTGGTGGCGGAAAATCAGTCTGTTTTCAGATTCCTGCGATGATGAACGACGGAATTTGCTTAGTTATTTCACCTTTGGTTGCCCTAATGAAAGACCAAGTCGCCAATTTGCAAAAGCGGGATATAAAAGCCATAGCGCTTACTGGCGGTATAAAATCGGAGGAAATGATTGACCTTTTGGACAATTGCCAATTCGGAAATTATAAATTTCTTTATTTATCACCGGAACGATTACAATCGGATTGGATATTGGAACGAATAAAAAACCTTCCTATCAACTTAATTACAATCGATGAAGCACATTGTGTTTCACAATGGGGACACGATTTTAGACCTGCTTATCTGAAGATTTCCTCGCTAAAAAAACATTTCCCAAAAGTCCCTTTTTTGGCTTTGACCGCAACAGCTACGCCAAAAGTTAAAGAAGACATCATCAACGAATTAGGATTACATGATCCTCAAGTTTTCCAAAAATCATTTGCAAGGGAAAATATCGCTTATATGGTTTTTGAAGTAGAGGACAAACTTTTCAGAATAGAACAAATACTGAAGAAAAATCCGGAACCTTCTATAATTTATGTACGAAACAGGAAATCATGTTTGGACATTTCATCCCAATTACAGTCTTTAGGATTCAAGTCCACTTACTATCACGGCGGACTTACGTCCAAAGAAAAAGATAAAAATATGCAGTTGTGGATGAACGATGAAGTACAGGTCATTGTTGCCACAAATGCATTTGGAATGGGAATTGACAAAGCCAATGTAAAAACGGTGATTCATATTCAACTGCCCGAAAATTTAGAAAATTATTACCAAGAAGCGGGACGAGCGGGAAGAAATGGTGAAAAAGCATATGCTATTTTATTAACAAGTCCTTCGGATATCTTGCAAACTGAAAATCAATTTATAAATATTCTGCCTGACAAACAGTTTTTGAATCAAATGTATGTCAAGCTCTGTAATTATTTCCAAATCGCATATGGAGAAGGAATCAATGAACAGTTCACTTTCAATTTGAATCATTTTTGTTTAAAATATGGCTTTCCTACGTTGAAAACATACAATGCTATGCAATTTCTGGACAGGCAAGGCATTGTTAGTCTATCTCAAGAATTTTCTGAAAAAATTACGCTTCAGTTTCTAATTCCGTCCAAAGAAGTAATTAGGTACATGAGTTTGAATCCTAATGACGAAGAAATAATTTTGGCAATATTGCGAACCTATCCCGGAATTTATGAGATGCAGACGGCATTTAATTTAGATTTGATTGCAAAAAAATCGAATCATGCTGTTGCAGAAATACAAGCGGTTTTAAAAAAATTAAAGGAAAAAGACATTATAGAATATCATTCGAAAAATAATGATGCCACTTTAATTTTCAACGAAGTTCGCGAAGATGAAAGAACCATTAATAGAGTTTCTAAATATTTAGAAAATCAAAACCTATTAAAAAAGGAACAACTCAAGGCTGTACTCCATTATATCAATGAGAAAAAAGTTTGCAAAAGTAAATTGATTTTGAATTATTTTGGCGAAAAAGTAACTACGGATTGTGGTATTTGTTCCTATTGTATAACAAAAAAACAACGCAAACCAGATATTAATTCGCTTTCTGCAGCAATAATAACTTTATTACAAACTGAAAATTTAAATTCCAGAGAAATACAAGATAAAACTAAAAATAAGCCGGACGATATTATCTTTGTATTGCAACATTTATTAGATAATAACACCATACTTGTAAAACCAAACAATAAATATACTTTAAGATCATAATGGAAAAATTACGAATTGTTTTCATGGGAACACCTGAATTTGCAGTTGGAATTCTGGATACCATAATCAAAAACAACTATGAAGTTGTTGGCGTTATCACAGCGGCAGACAAACCTGCCGGTCGTGGACAAAAAATAAAATACTCTGCTGTAAAAGAATATGCATTAGCAAACAACTTGGCTTTACTGCAACCTACAAATCTTAAAGACGAAACTTTTTTAGCCGAATTAAAAGCTTTGAATGCCAATTTACAAATAGTAGTTGCTTTTAGAATGTTACCAAAAGTAGTTTGGGAAATGCCTTCACTGGGGACTTTCAATCTTCACGCTTCACTCCTACCCAATTATCGCGGTGCCGCACCCATCAATTGGGCAATTATAAATGGAGAAACAAAAACTGGCGTGACCACTTTTTTCATTGACGATAAAATTGATACGGGAGCCATGATTCTAAGTTCGGAAATTGAAATTGGGGAAAGTGAAAATGCTGGAGAATTGCATGACCGATTAATGAATCTAGGAAGCAAAACCGTTATCGAAACTTTGGAAATGATTGAAAAAGGAAATGTAACGACCATTATTCAGAAAGACGATTCCGATATAAAAACCGCATACAAACTAAATAAGGAAAACTGCAAAATAGATTGGACAAAATCAGCTTCCGAAATTAATAATTTAATAAGAGGTTTGAGTCCATATCCGGCTGCCTGGTGTTTCTTTGGCGATAAAAATGAAGAGTGGAATGTGAAAATATATGAAGCAAAAATAATTTCAGAAGATCATTCCTATGACGTAGGCCATATAATTTGTACCAAAAAAGAAATGAAAGTTGCTGTAAAAAACGGATTCATCCAAGTGTTAAATTTGCAATTTCCTGGAAAAAAAAGGATGACAACTGCCGAATTACTAAACGGAATCGCTTTTACCGAAAATGCAAAAGCCTATTAACGTCAGTAAAATGGGAGTTTATCGATGATTTAAGCACTAATAATGTTGCTTTATGAACAAAAAAAATAAGTTATCAACAAAACGAACTAAAAATAGAGAAAACACTTGCAAGGAACGTATTTCCTACTAAATTTGTGTATTAACAATTTTTTTTAACCAACAATTAATAACTATTTATTATGAACAAATCAGAATTAATCGATGCTATGGCTGCTGAAGCAGGAATTACAAAAGCTGCTGCAAAATTAGCTTTAGAGTCATTTTTAGGAAATGTAGGTGGTACCTTGAAAAAAGGTGGAAGAGTATCTTTAGTAGGTTTCGGATCTTGGTCAGTTTCAGCTAGAGCTGCTAGAGACGGTAGAAATCCTCAAACAGGAAAAACTATTCAAATCGCTGCTAAAAATGTGGTGAAATTTAAAGCTGGTGCAGAATTAGAAGGAGCAGTAAACTAGTTTAAGTTTTCCAATATAATAAAACCTTCCTATGGAAGGTTTTTTTATGCACTTTATCGAGTTTATTTGGTAATTTCACAATATTATTCTTAAATTTAATATAGTAAAAGACAACGTCATGATCTCAGAAAAATTAAGAAAAGGAAATCTCCTTATAGCAGAGCCTTCCATAGTTGGCGATCTATCATTTAATAGATCCGTAATTTTATTAGCAGATCATAATAAAGAAGGATCTGTTGGTTTTATTATCAATAAGCCATTGAAATATACAATTAATGATTTAATCCCCGAAATTTACGCGAGGTTTAAAATCTATAATGGTGGTCCGGTAGAACAAGACAATCTATATTTCATACACAATATTCCAGATTTGATTCCAAACAGTATTGAAATTTCAAATGGAATCTATTGGGGCGGTGATTTTGAATCTACAAAAAAACTGATTAACAACGGTCAGGTCACTAAAGATAACATTCGCTTTTTCCTTGGTTACACAGGTTGGGATGAAAACCAACTAGAATCTGAAATGCAAGAAAATTCATGGATCATTGCTGAAAATAACTATGAAAATAAAATCATTGGTAAATCAGCCACTCATTTTTGGAAAGAACAAATAAGAGAATTAGGAGGAGAATACCTTATTTGGTCAAATGCTCCCGAAAACCCTTATTTGAATTAATTTACACTGATTGCTTCATTAAGCAATTGCAGTAATTGATTTGCTACTTTCGTAGTAAAGTTTTTCTTGCGATATTTAGTGATAGGCTGTATCCCTTTTATCACATTAGTAATAAATAATTCATCCGCTTTTTGAAGGTCAAATGGAGAAATTACCTCTTCAACGACTACTATGTAATATATTTTTTTGGCCAATCCTAAAATCTGTTTTCTCATTACGCCGTTCAGACAACCCTCTGAAACCGGCGGGGTAATTAGTTTATTTCCAATCAGCATAAAAATATTTCCTTGTAATGCCTCAATGACATTCTTACTGTCATTCAATAGAATACAATTATCCAAGCCATTCTCACTAGCATAAATACTTCCCGTTATGTTAATGATTTTATTGGTTGTTTTTATAGAAGAGAGTAATTGCTTGGTCACGTAAAAATCTTTGTACAGATCTACTTCATATTCCTTATCTTCAATTGAATAATAGGTGTTTTCTAAAGCTACTGCATGAATCAAAAAAGAAACACTATTACTGAGCGGTAAATAATACCCTCCATCATTTCTATAAACAGTTATTCTGGCACGTGACGAATCCAATAATGAATTATTCTTTGCCAAGGATAGAATTTGCTCCTCGAAATATTCCATCGTGAAATTCATCGGTATTTCCATTCGGATCACTCGCATAGAAGACATCAGTCTAAAATAATGATCTTCTAAGAATAGAATTTTATTATCTATTATTTTAACCGTTTCGAAAACAGCATCACCATATAAGAAAGCGCGGTTTTGTGTTAATATATTAGCATCTTGTGACACTATAATTCCATTAAAATTAATCATAAAAAAAGCCCTAAATTTTGTTTAGGGCAAATATAAGTTATAAAATAGGATTATACTACACAGAACCTATTAGATGTTTAAGGTCTGAAACTTGATTTTCCCATAGTTGAGTAGCTTCGTCCACCTCATCTTTTTCAGCAAAGTCAACCACCATTAAGGAAACATCTTTAGTTAACTCATCTACCAAAATATGCAACTCAAAAAAGTATTCCGTATCCTTATTATTTTCATCGACCCATTTGAATTTTACTTTCTCACCTGATTTCTTAGAAGCAAGTCTAGCTTTTTCTTCGGAGTCATTCCAAATAAAAGTAAAAAATTCACCACGCGAATTCACATTATCAGCAAACCATTCAGACAAACCAGACGGTGTTGAAATATACTGATATAACAATTGGGGTGACGAATTTATGGGGAACTCGATTTCGTAACGTACTTTTTGATCCATGAGCTACATTTAATTTTTCTGAAATATATAGAATATAAATTCGAAAAAAAAGCGTTTTTAAAAATATTTTTTTTTCTTTGATTTATGCTTGTATGCTCTAATATTATTTTTATATTTGCACCCGCGTTCAGGGATGGTTATTCTTTGAACATTTGGCGAGGTAGCTCAGTCGGTTAGAGCGCAGGATTCATAACCCTGAGGTCACGGGTTCAAATCCCGTCCTCGCTACGAAAACAAACCCTTAAACAGCAATTGTTTAAGGGTTTTTTCATTTAAATAAATTCGTCACTCCATGACGAATTGGAGTGACGAATTTAAAAAAAAGAACGAGTTATCACGTTAATAACGTGAACAATACACCTTTCATACGTCAGGAATATTACTATTCAGCCTTTTTAAGAGTATTATGTTTTTTAAACTCAGACCCTTTTTTGAAAGAAAGGATTTATTATTTGGATAGACTTACTTGAACTTAATATTTTACATAAATAAAACAGTTTTGATAAAATTATTTCATTCAAACTAAACAAGACTATTTCCAAATCTGAATTGTATCAAGAATAATTCAATTTTACAATTAAGATTTTTACAGTTTTTTATATAATTTATCATTCAGAACTGAATCGCAATTATCTAAACGGTTGCTAAAATTTTAGTTATATTCATTTCACATAATTAAATCCATAACAATAAGTGTTTTTTCTCTAAATTGATAAAAAAAAAGTTCTTTTCACCGGATATAAGTATTTTTCACTTATTTTTGAATAATCAATTTTCACCAATACACATGATTACTAATCAATTTTCACTAAAAATAAGTGTTTTTCACGGTCGTAAAGCACCTGAAGAAGGAATACTGGTAGGTTATGGTGCCTTAATAGAGGCTTTAACTCTGGCTGTGCCATTCCCAAATCGTTTATCATTAATTAGTCCTAAAAAACGTCAATACACAACTAATCATTGGCAGGTGCTTACTTCACGTCACGAACCGGAAGACTCACTGTATAAACAATTGATATTTGCTTTAAAATACGAAGGAATAAATTTATTGTTTTTTAAAAAACTATTTGAACAACTATCAGAAGAAACAATAACTTCATTGGTACAAATAGAACCGCAAGGACAATACAGCCGTAAAGTCTGGTTCTTATACGAATGGCTTATGGGGAAGTCACTTCCAATTCCAGATTTAAATAAAGGAAATTTCGTTATCCTAATTGATGAGGATAAACAATTTGCTTTGCCTATAAGTACAAATTCCAGCCGACATCGTATAAAAAACAACTTACCTGGTACTGTTGATTTTTGTCCGCTAATATTTAAAACTCCAAAATTGAATGATTATATAGCTGATGATCTTTCCAATAAAAAAAATAGTTATTTAAACGCAATTCACAAAGACGTACTACAACGAGCATCAGCATTTTTGTTGCTAAAAGATTCCAAAGCATCTTTTACCATAGAAGGAGAAACCCCCTCTAATAATAGAGCAATTAGGTGGGGAAAAGCCATAGGTCAAGCAGGTTCAAAACCATTAGAGAAAGAAGAACTATTGCGATTACAACAAATAGTGATAGAAAATAGTCGTTTCCTAAAAATGGGTTATAGGGACGAAGGGGGCTTTGTGGGGGAACATGACCGAGTTAGTGGAGAACCAATGCCAGAACATATTTCAGCAAAATGGCAAGATATTGAAAAATTGATGGACGGATTAATTGCAACCTATAAAAACATTGAAGAAACTGGCTTTAATGCTGTTTTGGCAGCTGCAAAAATAGCTTTTGGATTTGTTTTTATTCATCCTTTTGTAGATGGCAACGGAAGAATACACCGATATATAATACATCATATTTTAACCAAAATGCAATTTGCACAACAAGGAATAATCTTCCCGGTGTCTGCTTCTATTTTAAATCATATTGACGATTATAGAATAGTATTAGAATCTTATTCACATCCATTATTGGACTTTATAGAATGGAGAACGACAGAATCTAATAATGTAGCCGTTTTGAACGAAACAATTGATTATTACCGTTATTTTGACGCAACTAAACAAGCAGAATTCTTATTTGATTGTGTTAATGATACTATTGTAAATGTAATTCCTAATGAGGTAAACTATCTACAGAAATACGATGCTATGAAAAAATATTTGGATGATATCTTTCAAATGCCAGACAAAACAGTTGCATTACTCATTCGATCTTTAGAACAAAATAATGGGATACTTTCAAAAAGAGCTCTAGAAAAAGAGTTTAATGTCCTATCTGAAATTGAGATAAAAGAAATTGAAGAAAATTATATTTCAATTTTTAATAATTAATTTTCATCACAACTCTAGCTAAAACTTGTTTTAACAAACTTTTTAGCCTTACTATTTCCACAAATAAAGGAGTGACGAAAAAGAGTGACGAAATGATCTTAAGACTAGTCAAAACAAGATTACCAATAAAACTAATATTTAATTACCAACGTTTTATATATTTAAAAAATCACAAATCTGGGATTTATAACCCTGAGGTCACGGGTGCAAATCCCGTTCTGCTACTTACAAACCCTTAAACAACAATTGTTTAAGGGTTTTTTCATTTGAAATAGTTATAACATCACTGTTCAAGAATAAGGAATTAGAGTTAAGATAAACACCCTAATGCCTTGCCCTGCGTTTCAGTATACCTCCCGCTGCTTCTTTTATGATGCTGGTAAATATAAAAGCTTTGGGATCAATGCCATGAACCATGTTTTTTAATCGCCTTAATTCCATTCTGGTGACAACGGTAAATACAATGTCAACGGGATGGCTTTGGCTAAAATTTTCTTTTAAAAATCCTCGTTCTCCTTTGTAAATAGTTATTCCTCGCCCTAGACCCATCACCAATTTTTCCTTTATTATTTCACTATTTCCTGAAATTATAGTAACCCCTGTATACTCTTCAATTCCCTCAACAACAAAATTTATGGTACGAGAGGCTGTGTAATAGGTCAATATAGAATAGAGCGCTACAGGAAGTCCGAGTTTTATGGCAGCGACTAAGAAAATAATAATGTTTATTCCAAGTATAATCTCGCTTATGGTAAAACTGATTCGTTTTACCGTGTATAAAGCCAAAACTTCGATTCCATCCAAAGCACATCCCCCTCTCATTGCCAAACCCACGCCAAGGCCCATAAATATACCTCCAAAAATAGATACAAGCAATTTATCTGAGGTAACTTGAGGATAGGGAAGAAAGTGCAAACAAAGTGCCAAGCCAATAACTGCCGCAAATGTTCGAATAGCAAACTTTTTGTTGATCTGAAAAGCCCCCAAAATGATAAGCGGAATATTAGCAAGTACAATAATATACCCAATATTCCAATGGTATAATTCGTGAAGTAACAATGATATACCAGTTATTCCTCCATCGAAGAACTGATTTGGTACCAAAAAACCTTTTAGTGCAAAACCACAAAAAAGAATACCGGTAACCGTATATAGCATATCAGAGATATCATTGTGGGAAACTATTTTTTTCATCAATACTAGTTTTTTGAATTAAAATATTCAGATTTTTATCTTTTATAGTTTGTCTTAAACTAATGGATGTTGATGTAAAAAAATGATGCTGCTGAAGGAAATTAACCTGAATCGTATTCCATTCGTTCCGAGTAAATATTTTCCCTAATTCTAAAAATTCAAGATAAAGCTTTTCTCCTATTGTAAAAAAATCATCTCTGCCCAGATAATCCAAATCGGCATCACAAATTATTTCTTCCAAATGTGTCTTAGGCTTATGTGGAATTTTTGTTGCCATAATAAGAGTACAGATTCTCTCAATGTCATCAACACTGTAACTAAATTGTGGTAAATATTCTCTCACCATTTGACATGAAATCAGCTCATGATCTTCGTTTTGTTTTAGATATCCGGCATCATGGTAAATAGCAGCGATAAGGAGTAATTTTATATCCGAGTGAGAAACACCTTCCTCTTTTGCAATAAATTGGGCACGGTCATATACATCCATAGTATGTTCAATGGTATGATAGTGAATATGCGGTGGCAAATCTTTTTTTAATTTGGCCATTATAAGTTGACATTCAGGTAGATGCTGCATGATTTTTATATCTATAGCTAATATATTACAAAAGATTTAAATAATTGTGATATGCAATTATTTTATAATGAGCAGGCCATACTTTTATTTATTTCTGAATCCTTTTGACCTATTTATTTCGTTTTCCTTCGTTTGCTCTTGCGATTGCTTTTGCCTTTTGCTCTCCTTAATACTTTTAATTAATTCAGGAGTAACAATTTTTTGATTCACATTTAAAGCTTCATTATTTATATGAAATTTTCTATTAATGATTAATGAAGTTGAATCATTCTTAGGTAATGAGGTATAATATTTGTTCAATTTTTCAATGTTTTCTCTTTGAACTGAAAAATAGGCAGTACCAATTTCTATTCTAAAAATGACTTGTTGTTCCTTCATACCAATTAAATTGATTATTTCATTATGTGTATTCACAATGAAATATTCTATATCGGGATTCCTATAGTCAGTAAAAATCTGGTATTTATCCATTTCTATTTTATCAATAGTCGCTCCAACCAATGGATGCAGAATAACTGTTATTTCCTGTGCTTTTAACTGAAATTGTATGGCAAAGAATAATAAAATCGCAACTAGTAAACCTCTTCTCATCTTTAGTTGAATTTCGTAAACGGTTTATAATATTTTTTTGCATGATGATTATCAAGCACTATGTTTCAAATGTAACACTTTAATTGTAAGAATCTTACAAATAAATGTAAATAAAAATCTATGTCAATACTTTTCTAAAATTGAATTTTTTTTATGAATTTTGGCATCTAAATTTAATTTTTAAATGAATTCAAAAACTATATTTATTCCGAAGTACTAAAGGTTCATAATTCAGATGTTGTTCTTACTGCAACAAAAAAAAGCTTTGAGAATTTAACTCAAAGCCTTCTTTTAATATTAATCCAATTTTCGAGTCTATATAAAAACTAGGCAATAGAAATTTCTTTGGCCAAGTATATTTCCTGTACCGCATTTATCAGTTCCACCCCTTCACTAAAAGGTCGTTGGAACGCTTTTCGTCCCATAATCATACCTGCTCCACCAGCACGTTTGTTTATTACCGCTGTTTTTATGGCTTCCGCCAAATCGCTTTCTCCTTTTGACTCTCCTCCTGAGTTAATTAGGCTAATACGCCCAGAATAACAGTTCAGTACTTGATATCGGCATAAATCTATAGGATGATCGCTAGCTAATTGAGTATACATCGCAGGATTTGTTTTGGCAAATTTTACTGCCGTAAATCCACCATTATTTGTTGGCATTTTTTGTTTGATAATATCTGCTTGAATGGAAACGCCTAAATAATTGGCTTGTCCGGTAATATCAGCAGCCGTACTGTAATCGATTCCATCTTTGGTAAAGCCGTCATTTCTGGTGTAGCACCAAAGAATTGTCACCATTCCTAAATTATGTGCCTCTTCAAAAGCTTTTGCAATTTCGATGATTTGTCTGTCGGATTCGGCAGAGCCAAAATAAACGGTCGCCCCCACAGCAATTGCCCCCATATTCCAAGCATCTTTAACGCTACCAAACATAATTTGATCATATTTATTGGGGTAAGTCATTAATTCGTTGTGATTTAATTTGACCACAAATGGAATTTTGTGCGCATATTTTCTAGACAACATTGCTAGTCCTCCCATGGTAGAAGCCACGGCATTGCAGCCCGCTTCAATGGCTAATTTTACAATGTTTTCCGGATCAAAATAAATGGGGTTTGGAGAAAAAGAACTTCCGGCAGTATGTTCCACACCTTGATCTACGGGCAAAATTGAAAGATAACCTGTATTTGAAAGCCTTCCGTGTTGATACAGTTGCGCTAAACTTCGGATTGTTTGCCCATTGCGATTACTCTGCAAAAAATTAGCATCTACGTGTGCCGGATTAGGCAAATGAATCTGGTCTTTTAAAACTGTTTTACACACATGATTCAATAAGAACTCTTTGTCCTTACCTAATAAATTTAACAATTGGGTGATGTCTTTCATTTCAACTTTTATCTGAAGGTTTCTATATCTATTTTTTAAAAAAGTAAACGTGCTATTTAATCAATTTTATAAAATGGATAATCAGTATATCCTTTTTCATCGGCTGTGTAAAATAAATCCATGTTGAGATCCTGCGATAAAGGCCAATTGTTTTTAAATCTTTCAACAAGATCTGGATTATTAATAAATGGTCGCCCAAAAGCTACCAGGTCTGCAAGCCCACTTTCAATAACCGTTTCCGCACTTTCTTTATCGTAGCCGCCACAATGGATAATTGTGTTTTTAAAATTGTTTCGAATCAATTTTTTTATTTCCAAAGGAACAGCTGGAGCACCCATAGCGGAGTGATCTACAAGATGAATATAGGCAATATCTAATTTGTTTAACTCTTTAGACAAATAATCATAAGTAGCATCAATTTCAGGATAATGCGGCATATCACTAGCCGCTCCATAGGGAGATAAACGAATGCCTGTTTTTTCTTTTCCAATGGCATTTGCAACGGCAGCAACCACTTCAAGTACAAAACGACACCTGTTTTCGATACTTCCACCGTAATTGTCTTGACGAATATTACTGATAGGCGACAGGAATTCTTCTAAAAGATAGCCATTCGCTCCATGTAATTCTACGCCGTCAAAGCCAGCAAATAGCCCATTTTCGGCAGCGGCAACATATTCAGTTCTGGCATGGAGAATCTCTTGAACTGTCATTTCCTTTGGAGTGACAAAGTCCTGTAATCCTTTTAAGTCGGTCCACATTTGTCCAGCTGCTTTTACTGCAGAGGGAGCAAGTATCTGGGTATCTTTATGCATATTAAGCGGATGACTGATTCGTCCAGAATGCATGAGTTGAACAATTATTTTTCCGCCGTTTTTATGGACACTCTTTGTCGTTTTTTTCCAACCTTCCACCTGTTTCTCACTAAAAACACCCGGAATCCTTGCATATCCAAGACCGTTGGGTGATGGAGATGTTCCTTCCGTTATTATCAATCCTGCATTTGAACGTTGTGTATAATATTCTGCCATCAGTTCGTTAGGAATATTGTCAATTGCTCTGCATCGCGTCATAGGTGCCATTACAATTCTGTTTTTCAAACTGACGGAACCCAATGTTTTTGGCGAAAATAATTCGTATGTTTTCATGTTTTTTATCTTAAATATTTAGTATAAAGATATTTAAAAATATTTTTAAAAATGCAATATCGTTTTGTTTATTAGTAGAATTCGTTGATTGAATTATCAATTTGAAATCAATAATCAAAAAAGGAAATTTTAAAAACAATTTCTAAATCTTACCTTCTTATCTATTTTTTATAGCAAATTTCGTTTTGAACATCCCAAATTATATTTTTTTATTATTTGCTTACGTTACTAAAAATTGACCTTGTTTACCACAAAGTATATGTAATTAAATTAAAAAACACCCACGTTAAAGTATTCACAAAATAATTATCATTATATATTATTAAACTTACATAATTTTATTTTTTATGCATTTCATCGATTTTTTACGTTTTTAATCTATTAAAAAAAACAAAACATTTAAATTTAAACCTGTTAAAAGAATATTTTATTTTTTGATATTAAAGAAAACACAACATTAAACAGAAGAAAATCATGAAGAAAATTACTTTAAGAAATCGAAAATTAATTATATTATTCACATTAATTTTGATGTTGCTTGTACCCAATGTTGTAATTAATGCACAAACCCTAACATCTCCTCAAGTTAATTTTTCCCAAAGAACTTCTGCTGCCACACCTGCCAAAACTATTTATAATGTCAAGGGTGATTTTACCATGGTAGGCAACACCAACTTAACTCTTGTTACTTACGGAACGAATACTGATAACGAAGGCAAGTCAATGAAATATGTTGATATTGATGGTAATTCTTCTACTTTAAATTCTTCTATGGCTACTCTTGAAATATCTAATTCAGGAGAAAATAGCGCTAACCAATCTTGTTCAACCATCCTTTATGCAGGATTATATTGGACTGGAAAATCAGATGATGCAAATGAGACGTTTTCAGTGACAAAAAACTCCGTCACGAAAAATTATGACAAAAAAGTAATTTCTATAAAGGGACCAGGCGCTGCCGCTTATACAACTATAACGGCAAAGCCTAATGGAGTTAATTCGGATATCCGATTTCCTGGAGCTTCTCAAAGCGGAATTTTTATCGGTTACCAAGAAATAACTGACTATGTAAAAACATATGGTCCTGGAGCTTATACTGTTGCCGACATCGCGTTAACAGAAGGAACGAATGCTAATCCAGGATTATCAGGAGGTTGGGTAATGGTTGTTATTTATGAAAATCCGTTAATGAAGAGCCGAGCTGTAACTGTTTTTGACGGATACGCCTTTGTAAACGGACAACTTTCAGGTGGGGGTGAATATGGAAACATTCCTGTTTCGGGATTTACCACAGTAGGGTCCGGACCGGTAAATATGAAATTGGGTGTTATGGCTGCTGAAGGAGATATTGCATTAACCGGTGATTATCTAGCCGTACAAAAACTTACCGCTGATCCCAACAAAACATATAATAATACTAATTACTTAACGTTAAATCACTCAGGAAATTCAACTAACAACTTCTTCAATTCGTCTATATTCCCAGTACCGGTTGTAGGAAAAAGCAATCCAATTTTACAAAACAATACAGGAGTTGACTTTAGTATGTTTACAATCCCAAACTCTCTAAATTCAGTGATTGCTAATAACCAAACCGCCACTACTTTTAGATTCGGATCCTCTTCTGACGTATTTACCATATTTGGATTTGCAATGTCAGTAGATGCCTATATCCCCGAGCCAAAAGGGCTAATAAGTGTAAATTCGATTAACAATGTTACAAACCCTCCTATTTTAAATGCATTACCTGGCCAAACCATTAACTATTCTCTCAATATTACAAATGAAGGAACCGAAGCCACGAATAATACCATAATCACAATTCCCATTCCAACAACCGCAATTTTCAATACAGGAGGAACTATTACTTACCACACCTTTCACGGTTTTAGCCCAGGTACAGCTCCCTATTATGATTCAGCAACAAACAAAATTATTTGGAATTTAGGTACATTACCTATCACATCTGGTCATCCAGAATATGTCTATGCCGATTTAAGCTTTACCCTCAATGTTACAAATGACTGCAGTGTTTTAATAAATGCTGGTTGCAATCCGTTGGTTTCTTTAGAAAAAGGAACAATAATTGGGACAGGTGCAATATCCGGTTCTTCATTTACAAAATATTTTTTCCAAGGATATGATAACTCCTCTTGCCATTTACCAATTGACGGATCAATAAAAGTAGCGATAAATACAAGCTCTTGCACGTCAACACTTGCAGGTGCGGATTTAACTCCTTCTTGTGGATTGGAATCAGTAAAATTAGCTGCTACAAGTGGAACAAGCGGAAGCTGGTCAATTGTTAGCGGCCCTTCTGGTGGTGGAGAAATTTTCTCCAACTCAACAAGCCCCGCATCGGAATTTTACAGTCCAAATACTGGAGTTTATACGCTCCGATGGACAATCTCAAGTAGTGGAGGATGCCCTGAGGTTACTGACGATGTGCAGATTAGCATTGGTCTTTGCAATAAATTGGATTTTGATGGAATAGATGATAACGTTAATTTCAGTAACAATTTTAATTTAAACAGTGGAGCATTTAGTATCGAAACATGGATTAAACCAGGAGCTACAAATGGAAATATTCAAACTATTTTTTCTAAGAGAAATTCGATCACTTTAATGGACGGTTATGATTTAAGGTTGGTTAATAACACGATTTCATTTAATTGGAACAATGGTAATTCTATACCGTCTACTTTTCCTGTCACTACAGGAAGATGGTATCATGTAGCCGTTACATTTGACGGAACATCTTATAAACTTTATATTGATGGCGTGATTGTTCATGCTGCTGTAACTGGATCTAATCCAACTGCAAATTCAAGTTCAAAATGTATTTTGGGCGCAATGATTCAAGGTACCACTTATCCCTATCTTCCAACTAATTATTTTACTGGCTGGATGCAAGAACTTCGAGTTTGGAATGTGGCTTTGACAGAAGCGCAAACGCATCAGATGATGAATCAAAAAATTGAAAATAATAGCACCAATGTTTTTGGATCAACTGTACCACTAACCGTTTCAGGATTAACTTGGGGAAATCTAGCTGGATATTATCAAATGATTCAACAAAGTGACCTTATCGGGGGATATTTAATAGACAAAACAGCCAACACACGCAACGGTAGATTAATTGGTATTGGTACAGCACAGCCTGAAACAGCTCCGCTACCTTACACTTCTTCAACAAATAATGCATGGGAAAACACTAGTACATGGACATATGGCAATGTATGGAGTATTCCGAATACAAAGGGCGTTGATAACTCCACTTTTGTTGATTGGAATATTGTTAAAACTGATAATAATATTACCACTATTGGCAACAAAACTGTATTAGGATTAATAGTTGGGAGTAACACCCTAGGAGCAAATAATGATAATAAGATAGAAATATCACACTATTTAAAATTAAATGGTAAAATAGATTTAGTCGGAAAATCACAATTAGTACAAACCGACGGCAGTATTCTAGATGTTTTAAGTGCTGGATCAATAGAGAGAGACCAACAAGGACAATCAAACAAATACAACTATAATTATTGGAGTTCTCCAGTGAGTCCGATAAACACAAGTGCCAACAATATTGATTATACGGTTACAAGTGTTATGAAAGACGGAAGTACTACAACCCCACAAACTATAAATTGGATTGGTGGTTATGATGGTTCCGCGAGCTCCCCTATTAGCCTAGCTAGATATTGGATTTATAAATTTGACAATTCCGCCAATGCTTATGCTAACTGGTCACAAATTGGGGAAACAGGTTTGCTTCGAGTAGGGCAAGGATTTACGTTAAAAGGAAGTGGATCGCTATCCGGTACCCAAAACTATACTTTCGTAGGAAAACCAAATAATGGAACAATTGCTTCAAATAGTGTAAGTGCTGATCAGTTGCTTTTAACCGGAAATCCCTATCCTTCGGCCATGGATGCTAATGCATTCATAAATGATAATTTAAGTTCTATGGATGGTACTTTATATTTTTGGGAACAGTATACCACTAACGACACCCATATTCTAAGAGATTATCAAGGTGGTTATGCGGAAAGAAATTTAACAGGTGGAGTTCCTTCAACCTCAGTAGGGGTCGATTTCATAAGTGGCTTAGGGTCTAGTACTCGAGGTATTCCAAATCAATTTATTCCCGTTGGACAAAGCTTTTTTGTATATGGAAATATTGGTTCAGGAGGCCCTATTACTTATAAAAATAGCCAAAGAGGATTTCATAAAGAAGATGAAGTGGGTGTCTCTAATATGATGTTTAAATCTACTGCTACGAAAGACAAAATTTGGAATAACAATAATAATGATATAATACAAAAAGACACTTACAAAAGAATTCGTTTGGGTTATAATTCCAATAATAATTATCACCGCCAAGTATTATTAGGATTCATGGATGAGAAAGCAACTTCAGAAATTGATAATGGCTATGACGGATATAATTTCGATTACTTTCCTAACGACATGTATTTTTTGAATGGTGAGGATCAATTAGTAATTCAAGGAGAAGGCTTCTTTGATAGAAACAGCTCCTATCCTATTGGTGTGAAAGCTGATACTGACGGAAAAGTAAAATTCATGCTTGATGGTTTAGAAAACTTTGACAAAAATGAAAAAATATTTATTTATGATTCGGAAAACAACACCTATAACGACATTCGAAAAAAACAATATGAAGTTTTGATTTTAAGTGGTGAGAATAATGATCGTTTTTCATTATGTTTTAAAGAAAAAATTAAAAAAGAAAAAGACACAAAAGACACAGAGGAAGACAAAGAAACGGATGATGTAAAAATGACACATCTTCAGAAAAAAAATGTTTTAGAGATCAGTAATAAATCATTAATCACAAGTGTTCAAAAAGTAACTTTATATAATATGAATGGGCAGTCAATTGCCACATGGGAAATTGAAAATCAAAATGAGCAAAATATTCAACTACCTATTTTAAATTTAAGTTCAGGTATATACATTGCCAAAGTTCAAACGTCACAAGGAGGTTTTAGCAAGAAAATAATTATCCCATAAGTATTAAAACAAACCTTTTACAAGTAAAAAACTGCCCTTAAGGCAGTTTTTTTGTTATACATATTTAGCGTAAATAAAATGTCCGAAAAAAGAAACTAATTATTCTTAAAAAAAGTATTTCATCGATAGAAAAAATACTTTAATCGAAAATAGATTTTAAAAATCTAAAATTAAATTTTAATCACCTAACTTTAAGGTAGATAAGCCCAAATCTATATTTTACATTAGAAAAATAATTTTAACGAATTAAACCATAAAATTATTAAATCCGCTTCTATTCTTTTTAATGGAAATAATGCACCTACTATAAATATTATTTTATTTATAAAATTGACTTAGTATCAACTTAGTGAATTTTATAGATCATTAATTGTTTGATTCTAAATCGTAGGTGTCATGAAAAAAAAATACTTTCTTATAATTTTATTGTTTCTAAGTAGTCTTTATTGTTTTGGGCAAGATTGCGCTGAAAGAAACGTATCGGATGATCTAATTTGTAGCGGACAAAGTGCTTCAATAATTTTGACTGGTAGTGTAAACTTGCAAGATTATCAATTAAGAATTGGCACTTCTATTATTGCAACTAAAACAGGAAATGGAGCGGATGTTACTTTTATCGTCACTCCATCTTCAACAACCACTTACAATATCATAGCGGTAGGATGTCCTTCCCCTTATATTGATACCTCAACTGTTACGGTTAATCCAATTTTAGTTCCAGCAGTCTCAATCGCAGCCAACACTGGAAGCACTATTTGTGCAGGAACTTCCGTTACCTTTACAGCAACCCCAGTTAATGGCGGTACAACTCCCTCCTATCAATGGTACGTTGGTGCAACTCCAGTTGGAACTAATAGCGCAACTTATATAACTTCTGCCTTAACAAATGGAAATCAGGTAAAAGTGGTTATGACTTCCACTTCGAATTGTCCCTCACCTCCTACCGCCACAAGCAATATATTAACGATGACTGTAAATACTTTGCTTGTTCCATCGGTTACTATCTCAGCTACACAAACAACATTTTGTATTGGAACTGCTGTCACATTTAATGTTGACAATTTAAATAATGGAGGGCTAAACCCCACCTATCAATGGCGTATAAATGGAATCCCAGTTGGAGCAAACAGCGCCTCATTTACTTCAAACGCACTTTCGAATAATGATAACATTACTTTGGACGTTACTTCTTCTGCCACATGCCCCTCACCTTCGATGGTAACTAGTAACGCTATTCAAGTAACAGTCAATCCAAATGCTGCAATCAGTTTAACGTCTGGAGTCGGCAGCAACAGTCAAACCTTATGCGCTAATTCGCTACTTTCGTCTATTACATTTACAATTAGCGGTGGAGGAACTGGAGCAGTCGTGACTGGTCTGCCCGCAGGTTTAACAGGCAGTTTTAGTGGAGGAGTAGTTATAATTAGCGGCACACCCACAACAAGTGGCTCTTTTACATACACAGTTACAACAACTGGTACCTGCGTCCAAACAACAGCAACTGGTGTAATAACGGTCAATCCTATAGCAACAATTAGTTTGACATCAGGAGCAGGTACTAATAATCAAACCAGATGTATAAACGTTCCGCTAAGTACTATTTCATTTGCGATAAGTGGTGGAGGAACTGGAGCAATTGTAACAGGACTACCTGCAGGAGTAAATGGTACTTTTAGTGGAGGAAACTTTAACATAAGTGGATTACCTACAGCAATTGGATCTTTTGGTTATACTGTGACCACTACAGGCACCTGTACGCAGACAACAGCTACAGGAACAATTACGATAAATCCAGATGCAGCCATCAGCTTGACTTCAGGAGCTAACACAAATAATCAGACCTTATGTGCCAATACTGCACTAACAAATATTAGCTATAATATAAGTGGTGGAGGAACCGGAGCTACTGTATCAGGACTCCCTGCCGGACTATCAGGAAGCTTTAGTGCAAGCACCTTCACAATTGCCGGAACTCCTACAGTTAGTGGAACTTTTCCTTATACAGTGACAACCACAGGATCTTGTGTTCAAGCAACATCAAGCGGAACACTTACAGTCAGTCCAGATGCAGCAATCGCTTTAACTTCCGCCGCAGGCACGAATAATCAAACGAGATGCATTAATACAGCAATAACTACCATCACATTTGCCGTAAGTGGTGGAGGAACTGGGGCTGGAGTAACGGGCTTACCGGCAGGTATAATAGGTGTATTTAATAGCGGTACATTTACAATAAGCGGTACACCCACAGCAAGCGGATCTTTTCCTTATACAATAACAACTACTGGGACTTGCGCCCAAAAAACAGCCACGGGAACCATTATTGTTACTCCTAATGCAGCAATCAATTTAACATCTGGAGCAGGTTCAAATGACCAAACAAAATGTATTAACGTCGCGATTACCAATATCACATTTGCAGTTAGCGGTGGAGCAACTGGTGCAACCGTTACTGGCTTACCTGCAGGACTGACAACTAATTATAGTGGGGGGATATTTACAATAAATGGTACACCCACAGCGAGTGGCTCTTTTCCCTATACGGTAACGACCGCAGGTGCTTGTGTTCAAGCAACAGCAACTGGAACAATTACAGTAAGTCCAAATGCAGCAATCGCTCTTTCCTCAGCAGGAGGCTCAAACAATCAAACCCGGTGTATTAATACCACAATCAGTACGATTACTTATGCTATCACTGGTGGGGGAACTGGAGCAACCGTAACAGGCTTACCAACCGGAGTAAATGGCAATTATAGTGGCGGAACATACACAATAAACGGAACACCTACAGTTAGTGGCTCCTTTCCTTACACGGTGACAACTACAGGAACTTGCAATCAGACCACAGCGACTGGAACGATCAATGTTAACACCGTTATAGTACCCTCTGTGACTATTACATCTACATCCACATCAATTTGTTCAACCGCTGCAGCAAGCGTTACATTTACGGCAACGCCAGTAAATGGTGGGCCAACTCCCGTATATCAGTGGAAAAATAATGGATCCGTTATAACAGGGGCTACAAGTTCAACTTATACCACTAGCTCTCTGGCTGCAGGCTCAGTGATAACTGTGTTTATGACTTCAAGTGCTACTTGCGGATCAACAGCGACAAGTAATAGTATTACTATGACAGTATATACTGCGGCTCCAACTGTGGGAAATGGAAATAATAAGGACAATAAACCTTCTGGCCCCATTGCAATCTGTCCTCCAGCCACTGGATTAGTATATAACATACCAGTTAATATGTCAGGTGGAGAAACATATGTATGGAATTTACCAACAGGGTTTTCAATAACGTCGGGCGCAGGAACTTCTCAAATAACGGTCAGTGTGGCTACAAATGCTACATTAGGAAATAATAATATTACTGTAACAGCTTATAATCCCTGTGGAAATAGTGGACCTTCAAGTAATCTAGTTGTTAATGTCAATAGCTTCAATGGAGTGACTGTGCCGTCAGCTACACAATCTGTCTGTTCAGATGGTTCAATTTCGGTTGTTGGAACCTTAACGGGAAATGCAACCTCCGGAACTTGGACTGCTCAAAATGGGACTTTTTCAAATATTGTTACTTCTACAACCAATCCGATTTTAGTAAGTGCAACTTACACTCCTGCTATAACAATTGGTAGTGACATTTTAACGATTACTACTAATACGCCTACCGGTGGTGGATGCCCCAATGTAGCTGGAACGGCTACAATTAATCTAACCGTAAACCAAAAGGTCACCATAACTTCTCAACCAGTAACAGCCCAAACCTTATGTTCGGGAAGTACAGCTACTTTTAGTGTTAGCGCAACTGGCTCCGGCTTAACCTATCAATGGAAAAAAGGAGGAACAAATTTAGGAAACATAGGCAACGTATCTGGAGCAACCTCATCAACATTAACTTTAACAAATATAACAGCAGCAGATTCGGCAGATTATACAGTAATAGTTAGTGGCGCTGCTCCCTGCTCGGCAGTTACTTCAAATATTTCGACCCTTTTGGTAAACCAAATAATTGCCATTGGGACTCAACCTGCAACAACTCAATCCGTTTGTTCGGGAACATCAGCAAGTTTGAATGTAGTAGCAACAGGAGCTGGTTTAACGTATCAATGGAGAAAAGGAACTACTAATTTATCAAATGGAGGGACCATTACAGGAGCTACTTCGGCAACTTTAACTATCAATCCAACAGTTACTGCAGACGCAGCTTCTGATTATAATGTAGTCATTACAGGAACGGCTCCATGTAACCCTTTGACTTCAAATAATGCAGCACTGGTCGTTAACCAAGTTGTCGCGATAACTGCCCAACCAGCAATAACGCAAACTTTATGTTCAGGAAGTACGGCCACCTTTAGCATAACTGCAACAGGTACTGGTTTAACTTACCAATGGAAAAAAGGGGCAACTAATCTAGTAGATAATGGTACAGTTTCTGGTGCAACTTCATCAACTTTAACTTTGACAAATATTGCCACTTCTGATGCGGCAAACTATACTGTAGTTGTCAGCGGAGCAGCTCCTTGTTCAGCAATTACTTCAGATGTATCGGCCATCTCAGTAAACCAAATAGTAGCCATTGGGACTCAACCAGCCGCAACACAAACCGTTTGTTCAGGGACATCAGCAAGTTTTAATGTAGTAGCGACAGGAACAGGTATATCGTATCAATGGAGAAAAGGAACTACTCCCCTATCAAATGGAGGTTCCATTACAGGTGCTAATTCGGCTACTTTAACGATAAATCCAACGGTTAGCGGTGATGCCGCTTCTGATTATAATGTAGTCATTACCGGAACAGCTCCTTGTAATCCTTTGACCTCAAATAATGCAGCATTGGTGATAAACCAAGCAGTCGCAATAACAAACGAACCTTCATCAACACAAACTTTATGTTCAGGTAGTACAGCCACTTTTAGCGTGATCGCAACCGGAACAGGTTTAAATTACCAATGGAAAAAAGGCACATCTAATCTAGTAGATGGAGGCACAATAACTGGTGCAACCTCATCGACATTAACGATTACAAATGTTACCATCGCTGATGCTGCAAACTATACTGTGGTGGTAAGTGGTGCGGCACCTTGCTCGGCAGTTACTTCAAATATTTCGGCCCTTTTGGTAAATCAAATTGTGGCCATTGGTACTCAACCTACAACAACACAAATCGTTTGTTCAGGAACAGCAGCAAGTCTTAATGTACTTGCCACAGGAACAGGTTTAACGTATCAATGGAGAAAAGGAACTACTAATTTAACTGATGGAGGTACTATTTCAGGTGCTACAACAGCTACATTAACTATAAATCCAATAGTTAGCGGTGATGCGGCTTCTGATTACAACGTGATAATTACGGGAACTGCACCATGCACACCATTGACTTCAAATAATGCAACAGTGGTCGTTAACCAAGCGGTCTCAATTATAACCCAACCTGCAGCAACCCAAAATTTATGTTCAGGTGGTACAGCCGCTTTAAGCGTAAATGCAACAGGTGCAGGCTTAGCATACCAATGGAGAAAAGGCAGCACTAATTTGGTAAACGGAGCCAACATAGCTGGTGCAACCTCACCTACTTTAACCCTATCTAATTTACAAACTACTGATGCTGCCAATAATTATAATGTAGTAATTACGGGAACGAGTCCTTGTACTCCGGTAACATCAAACAATTCGATTCTGATTATAAACCGACAAGTAACTATCAATACTCAGCCATCTAATGTAGGTGTTTGTGTTTCCAACCCTGCAACCTTTGGCATAGTAGCTAGCGGAGACGGATTAACTTTTCAATGGTATAAAGGAACTGTAGGTAGCGGAGTAGCCGTTGCAAATTCGGCTAATATAACTGGCGCTACAACTAATATTTTAAATTTTGCACAAGCTGCTTTAACTGATGACGGTCCGTACTATGCAATTGTTAGCGGGATCGCACCTTGCGCAGCTATTACTTCTAACCAAGTAACGTTGAATGTTGATCAATCCATTATCATAACCTTTCAGCCAATTTCAAAAACTGTATGTGAAGACACTCCGAATGTTACTTTCTCAGTTATAGCAAATGCTGGCGGCGACCCTTTGACTTATCAATGGAGAAGAAATGGCGTAAACATAGCAGGTGCTACAGCACCTACTTTCACCGTTTCAACTGCAACAGTGGCAACAGCTGGCAATTATGATGTGGTGATTTATGGGCCTTCAGGTTATACTTGCACGTCGATACAATCTGCAGCAGTAACATTAACAATCAATCCAAAACCAATAGGATCTGCCACGACACAAACTATATGTAGTGGTTCTGCAACAAATGTGGCGTTAAACTCAACTGTTATAGGCACAACATTTACTTGGACAGCAGCTATTCAAACTCCTCCAACGGGTGGTACGATTACTGGATTTAGCGATAGTTCGGGAAATATTATTGCCCAATCTTTAACCAATACAGGAACAGCTACAGGAACTATCCGCTATACGATTACTCCTACTGCAAACTCCTGTGTAGGAACAGCTTTTACAGTTGACGTAACAGTAGATCCCGCGCCGGTAGGTTCTGCCACTGCTCAAACCATTTGCAGTGGTTCAACAACAAGTGTAGCGCTAACCTCGACTGTTACTGGCACAACGTATGCTTGGATAGCAGCCATTCAAACTGCTCCAACGGGCGGCTCGATATCTGGATTTAGCAATGGTACTCAAAATACAATTGCGCAAACTTTAAGCAATACTGGCACAACGGCAGGAATTATTAGATATACTGTTATTCCTACTGCAAACTCTTGTTCAGGCGCAGCCTTCATCGTTGATGTTACCGTTAATCCCAATTCAACCATTGTGTTATCATCGGCTTCAGGTTCAGGCAATCCAACAAATTGTGTCAATACTGTACTCAATATTAGTTACGCTATTGGAGGTGGTGGAACTAATGCTTCCATTACGGCTGGTGCACTACCAGCTGGTGTTACCGGTTCATACAATTCCGGAACTAGAGTTTTTACAATCAGTGGTACTCCTTCTGCAATTGGAACTTTTAGTTATACGATAACAACACAAGGACTTTGTAGTAACGCTTCTGCAAGTGGAACCATCACAGTTAATGCAGATGCAACGATCAGCCTGAACTTAGGTACTGGATCAGATAATCAAACAAAATGTATAAATTCTCCAATTATTCCAATCAAATATACCATAAGTAATGGAGGCTCCACTCCTACCATTGCATGGAATCCAGGACCGGCTAATTTTAGTGGGTCATACGATGCTGCTGCTAGCGCTTACACAATTAGTGGTTTTTCCGCGGTAGCTGGAACATTTAATTATACCATATCAACGGCCGGTAGTTGCGTTAATAGTTCATTGACTGGAAGCATAACTGTTAATCCTAATCCTATGGGCTCTGCAACTGCTCAAACAATTTGTAGTGGTTCAACAACTAATGTAATATTAAACCCAAGTACGGGAGGCACAACATTTACTTGGACCGCTGCAAGTCAAACTACCCCAACTGGTGGATCAATAAGCGGGTTTGGTAGCGGATCAGGAGCTTCGATTGCACAGACTTTAACCAATAGTGGTACAACTGCAGGAAGTATTCGTTATACAGTTACTCCTACGGCGAACTCCTGTCCAGGATCACCCTTTACAGTTGATGTTACCGTCAACCCAAAACCAACAGGTTCAGCAACAGCTCAAACGATTTGTAGTGGTTCAGCAACTAATGTAGCACTAAACTCAACTGTTAGCGGTACAACATATACCTGGACTTCAGCTATTATTTCTACGCCAAATGGTGGAACGATTACCGGATTTAGTAATAGTTCGGGAAATACAATTGCCCAATCTTTAACTAATACAGGGACAACAGCAGGAATTATTCGTTATACTGTTACTCCTACTGCAAACACTTGTACAGCAGCAGCTTTTACCGTTGATGTAACTGTGAATGCGCCTACTGTAGGTGGTACAACTACTATATCGTCAACTACTAACCCTAGTAATGTGGGCAATGGAACCATTAGACTAACTGATTGCCATTTTTCTAATGGAGTCATTACCTTGAATGGAAAGGTAGGTACTGTCGTGCGATGGGAAACCTCTACCAATGCAGGAGGCACTTGGACTCCACAAGGTAATGCAGGAAGTTTAACCTATACTTATACTGGAATAACTGCGACCACCATCTTTAGGGCAGTAATTCAAAATAGCTCTTGTACAATTGTAAACTCTGGAATCTCTACATTATTTATTATTCCAAATATTAAACCATCACCAGTAAGTGCAACTCCTTCTACAATATGTGAAGGAGAATCCACACAATTAACCTCTAGCAGTGGCTTCTCCAGCAGTCAAAATCTAGCCTCTGGAGGTCTTTTCAATACCGCTAATCCAGATGGCTGGACGGTCGATAATGGAAATTTTCCTGCCAATGGCGACAATGGAGTAAATAACGGTTTTTCGGAAACAAATGGAAATGCTGGCGATGAATATGATTCAGGCGATGGTAAATTTGCTATTGTTCGCGGTAATCGAGACTCCTTCTTACGAACTCCTACATTTGATCTTGTAGGATTGACATCGGCCAATTTAACTTTCGATCATGCTTACAAATTAAATGACCCTGGAGCCTATGCAGAAGTTAGACTTTCATTAGATGGCGGGGCAACATTCTCTGTGCTCTTAACCAGTTTGACTGGTAATCTTGCTCCTAAAAATCAGTTTACGACCCTTGCAAATAAAATGAGTTTAGATTTAAATCCTTACCTGGGATATACAAATTTAAAAATAGAATTTTTCTTCCATGGAACAGTAAACAATGCAGGTAAACAGGCTTCCAATATTGGTAGCACATGGGCTATCGACAACGTTAAAATTCCTCAAGCACCGGATCCGCAGTTAACTTCCCAATGGTTAAACCAAAATACAGGAGCAATTATTAGCGTTAGCAATACAACTAATGTTACCGTTACTCCGCCTGTAACAACTACTTATGCGGTGACCTCCTTTCTTAATGGCTGCACCAGTTATGGCGATGAAGGAACAACTTTAGTAACGGTAATTGTTAATAAACGTCCAACAGCAAATATATTTCCTGACCAAACTATTTGTTATGATGGAACTGCTACATTTAGCGTTGCTTTGACAGGTGTTGCTCCTTGGACCGTAACATACAGTAACGGATCAATCGCAACAACCGTAACTGGAATAATGACAAGTCCTTACAACTTTACTGTCGCTAATGTTAAAGCAAATGCTACCTACACAATTACGGCCTTAAATGATAAAAATTGTACACCTTTCGCTGGAGGAATAACCGGCGCGGCAAATGTACAAGTTATTACGGGTAGAGCCGGCTGGTGGACAGGACTTGCGAGCACTGACTGGTTTGATTGCAAAAACTGGGAACAGGGATTACCATCATTTACCGTAGACGCTAACATTCTTCCAACTGCAGCCAATGGTAATAGATTGCCTGTCATTGATAAAACTTCTCCGTATGCGGGATTATACGGTGGGATTGCAAGTGCCAGAGACATGATAATAAATAGTAATGGTTCAGTTACTGTGGTTTCCACCAATAATTCTGAATTACAAATTAGTCGTGACTGGAGAAACAGCGGAACTTTCACTCCTGGAACTGGAACTGTTACCTTTAATGGCGCGACTGCTAGTCAAATACAAAACATAAATAGTAGTATAAAAAACAATGAAACGTTTTATAATTTAACCACCAATAACACTGGCGGGGCTAAAGGAATTAGCGTAATTGATGGATTTGAATTAACCGTTAAAAATCTTGTCACGCTGACAAGTGGTGATTTGCGTTTAACCGGAGAAGCTCAATTAGTTCAAGAAGCAATAACAGCAAATCCTATCGCCGGTTCAGGAGTACTTTTGCGAGATCAACAAGGTCAAAGAAATAGTTTTAATTACAATTATTGGTCTTCTCCTGTGAGTTCTGGTGCTGATGCAACTCACTATTCTATCGGTGGTATTTTAAGGGATGGTACAGATATAACGAATGTTATCTCTATCTCAAATTTTAATCAAGAAATTATTGCTTTTGGAGATGGTGTGAGTTATGCAGATGGAATCTTATCAAATCCTATAAAAATAAGCAACCGCTGGATATGGTCATACAGTTCTTTAACTCCTGGTGCAAATTCAAATTTAGATAATTATAATCTATGGAAATATTTAGCTAATACCGGAACCTTAAATATCGGAGAAGGATTTACGATGAAAGGAACAGGTGGAACTGCCGCCATCACCGATTTACAAAACTATGTTTTTGCAGGCAAACCTAACTCAGGAACAATCACATTAGGATTAACTATAGAACAAACTTATTTAGTAGGAAATCCATATCCGTCAGCACTTGATGCCAATGAATTTATAAAAGACAATTTAAAAGATTGTATAGGCTGCAGAAGAACAGATGGCAATGCTTTTAGCGGGGCACTCTATTTTTGGGATCATTTCGGTTTATCAAATAATCATTTACTTGCTGAATATCAAGGAGGTTATGCAACTTACAGCTTAATGGGAGGTGTTAAAGGTATTGCGAACGATCCGCTTACAGTAAATAATGGATCGACTGGTTCAAAAATACCTCAACAATATGTACCGGTCGCACAAGGTTTCTTTATTGACGGCTATATCGATTCAGATATTGCAACGGGAAATGGAATTCCCACTACTGTTCAAGGCGGCCCCATAATCTTTAAAAATAGCCAACGTGCATTTATGAAGGAAAGTACCGGAAACTCACTTTTTATGAAAACAAGTACAGCAACTAAAACAAAAGATTCAGATACAAGAGCAAAAATTAGATTAGGCTTTGACTCTTCAAAAGGTGCACACAGACAACTATTAGTTGGAGCAGATCCAAATAGTACCAATCAATTTGATATTGGTTATGATGCGCCAATGTTTGATTTAGATGGAGATGACATGTTCTGGGAAATTAGCAATAGTCAATATGTTATTCAAGGGGTTCCAAATTTTGACGATATTCAAATAATTCCTTTAGGAGTTATAATTGCTACTGAAGGAAAGATAAGTGTGAAAATTGATGCACTCGAAAATGTATCTTCCGATATTGAAATTTATTTATATGACAACCTAACTGGAACGTATCACAACATTAGAGAAAATAGTTTTACAATTGCTCTTGCAGTTGGTGATTACAGCAACAGGTTCTCTCTACGATTTACAAATAAATCACTTAAAGTTGACGATAAAGCATTGACGGGAGGTATTATGGCTTACTACACAAATAACAATAAAATTCTAAACATCAAGAACAATTTTATAGACGCAACAATCAACACCGTTTATCTTTTCAATATTTTGGGGCAATCGATTACCAATTGGAATGTGGCAGATCAAAAACAAAATAACATTCAAATTCCAATTAAAAATATGCCTGCAGGAGTTTATATTGTAAAAATCAAAACGACGAAAGGAGTGTTCAACAAAAAAATACTCATAAAGTAAAAAACTAAGTCCATTGATAAAAGCGTACACTTTGACGAAATATTAGTCATAATTTTAAAATGGATATCAGTTATTCTATTTATATTTGATGAAAGAATCTCAATAAAAATAAACAATTCTAACTTTAATAAAGATGAAAAAAATAGGACTAATTTTAGCAATGGCTTTATTCACAAGTATTGTTAGTGCTCAAGATACCAAACCGGTGGTCAAAGAAAAAGCAAAAAAAGAATCATGTTGTGTTAAAACAGATTCAAAAGCTAACAAAATGACCGCCATAGAAATCGAAAAATGCCAAGCCAAATGTAAATCGGATGGAAAAAAATGTGCTTCTAAAGCATAATCCGTTAAACCTTATCTAAGCAAAACGCCTCTAAATTTAGAGGCGTTTTTTATAATATATATCCAGTATAATTGCATTTTTTATTTTGCTCTAACGCTCCATTCAAAATCCATTTCAGAAACTTGGATTCCTTTTTCATCAGTTCCAATAGATTTCATCCAGAAGGTTTGTCCTTCTCCAGTAGCAATCGTTTCTTGAATCGCTTTCTCAATAAGATGACCATCATCACATGTAAAAGTAATTCTTCCGGTAGCTTTTTTGGTAAAATTCCCTTTATTATTGGCTACCAACATCGAGATTTTCTTACCGCTTTTTTGAATTTGAAACATCACCAAAGCCCCTGTAGATAATTCTGCGGCCATGGCTTGCACAGCAAAATACATGGAGTTGAACGGGTTTTGATTAATCCAACGATGCTTTACGGATACTACACATTTATTTTGGTCTATTTCTTTTACTCTCACGCCGCATATAAATGCGGATGGTAATTTGAACAGTAGAAATTTATTAAGTTTAGAAGCTGTAAGTCTCATCAGTAGTGGTTTTTTTGCTAAAATACGAAAAAATACTATGCGTACATATAAAAATATTTTGTTAAATATTTGTTAATTTTTGGTACTATGCGAAACAAGATACTCTCTTTTAGACATATATTTGTATAAGAAATTACTAGGTGACCTAAATTATTAAGAACCTGGAATTTTCAATCATCACAAGAGTCTAAAAGACGAACTGGCAAATCAATCAAAATCAACAATTAAAAAAAATGGAAACAACTACCGAAAAGAACACCGCTACATTTACACATTTGAGTGCCTTAACTCAATATTTTTTCCCATTTGGAAATTATATTTTTCCAATTTTGATTTGGACTTCAAAAAAAGACAAATCGGAATTTATAGATTTTCACGGAAAACAAGTTCTTAATTTTCAATTGAGTTTGTTATTGTATTCTTTGCTTCTTATCATGGTAGCCGTTCCCATTTTTATATTTACGGTCTTCAGTAACATTCCTTTTAATGCAATTGCAAATGATAATGATTACATTATCAACAATTTTAATATAGGAGATAATATCGGAATTATTACGGTAGGTCTAGTGGCTGTTTTTCTTTTTCTTCTATTGAAAGTAGCTGAATTTTTCTTAATTATTTACGCGGCTATTAAAACATCAAATGGAGAAAAATATAAATATCCAATATCGATTCCTTTTATTAAATAATTTTAAGAATTTAAAAAATGAAAAAAATATCTAACATACTGATTTTAATAGTTCTAATTAACATAAATTCTCGTGTATGGGCTCAGGAGACAATAAAAATCGAACATAAGCCTGCTGTTCCGCTAAAAGAGTTTGTAGACAGCCAAACTGTGATTAATTTTGATTTCGTCATTGAAAACAAAACAGCCGACACCTTGAAACTAACTAAAGTCCTTTTGCGCATTTACGATAAAAACAACCAGTTGCTGAAAGAAAAATTTTTAGACAATAATGGTACAGCGCCAAGCATTAACATGATTCCTAATAAAGAATTAAACGGAGTTGGAATAATTAACATCTTTAATCCTTTTCCCGTAATTCCTAATGACATTACAGAAAAACTGGTATATACTTTTACGTTTAATAATAGCATTTCAATTGAACACACTGTAATTCCGAAAAATTATAAACAAGCAGTTGACTTTATCCTTCCTGTGAAAAATACAACCTTGGTTTATGACGGCCATGATTATAACGCGCATCATCGCAGGTTTGATTATGAATTTGCACCAATTAAGAACTTTGGGTTTTCGACAAATTTCATGCGCTATGCTTATGATTTCGCAAAAGTGGATGCTAACGGAAAAATGTTTAAGACTGATGGCCTCCAGGATAATGACTGGTTTTCATTTGGAACTGATATACTAGCTGTTGCCAATGGAACAATCGTAGCGGTAGAGAAATCAAAACTTGATAATAAACAATTTGATATGGGCGAATTAAAAAATAATCAAATGGAATTATTTGGAAATTATGTAATCATTCAACATGGAGATAAATTATTTACTGTTTACGGACACATGAAACAAAACAGTTCCACATTAAAAACAGGAGACAAAGTGAAGCAAGGCCAAAAAATTGGTGAAATTGGAACTTCCGGAAGTGCCTTTATGCCACACCTGCATTTTGAAGTACGCAACACAAGCGGAGCCAATGCCGAAGGTTTACCTTCTTATTTCTCAGATTTCAGCATACTTTTAGGAAATACTAAGCAAAATATAAAATACGGAACGGTAAATACCGGAGATATTTTTATTTCAAATACAAAAAAATAAATCATCAATCAAAAAATGAATAGTTTAATCAACACAAAAATCAAAAAAAACGAATTATGAACATTGAAAACACAAAAGCCCAGATGCGCAAAGGTGTTCTCGAGTTTTGCATCTTATCCGTATTAAAAGAAAAAGAGGCATACACATCGGAAATATTAGACACTTTGAAAAACGCAAAATTATTAGTCGTGGAAGGAACAATTTATCCGCTTCTTACCCGCTTGAAAAATGACGGATTACTCAACTATCGTTGGGAAGAATCGGTATCAGGTCCCCCAAGGAAATATTATGGACTAACCGAAATAGGACAAACATTTTTAAACGAACTTAATGGCACTTGGACCGAACTCTCCGATGCTGTAAACCTAATAACAAACCAAAAATAATAGCCATGAACAAGACTGTAAATATTAACTTAGGCGGAATGTTCTTTCATATAGATGAAGATGCATACCTGAAAATGACGCGTTATTTTGACGCAATAAAACGTTCTTTATCTAAATCATCAGGACAAGAGGAAATCATTAAAGATATTGAAATGCGTGTTTCGGAATTATTGACCGAAAAACAAAAAAGCGATAAACATGTAATAGGCTTGAAAGATCTAGATGAAGTTATTGCTGTGATGGGGCAACCTGAAGATTACATTATTGAAGAAGAAAATCAAAATGCTTCCACATACGGTAATGACACTCGTCAAACAAAAAAACTATATAGAGATAAAGAAAAAGGAATGATTGGTGGTGTTGCTGCCGGATTAGGTCATTATTTTGGAATCGAAACGGTTTGGATTCGTATTGCATTGATTTTGTTAGTTTGGGGATTTGGTACTGGAATTCTTGCTTACATCATCCTTTGGATTGTAGTTCCTGAAGCAGTGACCACATCTGAAAAACTTGAAATGAATGGAGAGCCAGTTACAATTTCGAACATCGAAAAAAAAGTGAGAGAAGAATTTGAAAATGTTTCTGACAAATTCAAAAATGCCGATTACGACAAATTTGGAAATCAGATAAAAACTGGAGCTGGAAAATTTGGGAGTTCTTTAGGAGATTTTATATTGGGTGTTTTCAAAGTTTTCGCAAAATTTCTTGGTGTGATTTTAATCATAACTGGATTTACAGTACTTATTTTATTGCTAATTGGAGTTTTTACATTGGGATCTAACGCTTTTATTGACTTCCCTTGGCAGGGATTTATTGAAGCCGGAAACTTTACGGATTATCCTATTTGGGCTTTTGGATTATTGATGTTCTTTGCAGTGGGAATTCCATTCTTTTTCCTAACATTATTAGGTTTCAAATTATTAGCACCAAACATGAAATCTATTGGAAACATTGCGAAATATACGTTGTTAGCGCTTTGGTTAATATCAATTGCATTGTCGATTTCTATTGGTGTAAAACAAGCCTCCGCTTTTGCGATTGACGGGAGAGTTGTTCAGAAACAAAACATTATTTTGCAGCCAAATGACACTCTTTCCATTAAATTTAAATATAATGATTATTATGCCAAAAACCTTGATGATCGTAATGATTTCAAGATAACACAAGATTCAACAAATTCAGATATAATCTATTCTAACCAAGTAAGTTTCAAGATAGAAAAGACGGATGAGAAAATTCCTTATATTCAAATAGAAAAAGAAGCGAAAGGAAAATCATTATTCGAAGCCAAAAAACGAGCAGAAGAAATTAAATATGGCTACAAAATAGTAGGAAACCAATTAATTTTAGATAATTATCTATTAAGCGATTTAAAGAATAAATATCGTGATCAAGAAGTAGAAATCACTTTGTTTTTACCTACAGGTACTTTATTGAAAGTGGATTCAAGTGTTCAAAATTACGATCGCTCAGATGATGATTACTTTAATTTACATTATAGTTCTGACAATTATATTTACAAAGTGGAAGATTCTAAAGTAAAATGCTTGAATTGTCCAGCAGAAGAAAATGAACACAATGATGTTGCTGAAGAAAGTGATAGTACCCAAACATCAATTATCATTAACGAAAACGGTGTTTCTGTAAATGGTGATACTATTAACGATTCAAAAAAAAGATTTAAGGAATTAAAAATAAACAAAGACGGTATCATCATTAAAACCAAATAGTCATGATAAAAATAATCACGTTAATCACCAAATTCATAATTGTAACCTTAACTGCTTTGCTATTTGCATCGTGTAACTTCAATCATTCAATCCATATAGGAGACGGAATCGATGGAAACGGAAATGTTACTACAAAAACCCGAAGTGCCAATGGAAATTTTACCAGTGTTAAAGCCAGTAATGGTCTTGATGTTGTTTTGGTACAGTCTGAAACAAAATCAATTACCGTAGAAGCTGATGAAAATTTACAGAAACATATTATAACCAAGGTCGAAAACGGGGTTTTAATTGTTGAAACAGATGAAAATATCGATGAATCTAAATCGAAAAAAATTACTGTAAAACTTCCTGAAATCAAAGAATTGCAATCCTCTAGTGGCGCTAACATAAAATCACTCAACGTTTTAAAAGGCGAGACTATCAAAATAAAAGCCAGTAGCGGAAGTGAAATTGAAGTGTCGCTGGAAGTGGATTCTATTATTTGCGAATCATCAAGCGGAAGTTCCATTAACATTAATGGAAAAGCATTAAGTCTAGAGACGGCAGCTTCCAGCGGAAGCGAGATAGATGCTGCCAAATTATTTGCCAATGATATAACGGCTCAAGCTTCAAGCGGAAGTTCTACAAACGTGCATCCAATAGTGAGCCTGAACGCAAAAGCATCAAGCGGAAGTTCGATTGATTACAATCATGTTCCAAAAAAAATCACGAAAGCAGAAAGTTCTGGCGGAAGTGTTTCCGAAGAATAGACATCTATTTTAACAGAAACAAGATAAATCATCCATCAAAAGTGGATGATTTTTTTATATTTGTACAATACTAATAAAAATCCAAATGAAAAAACACCTTGCTATATTCCTACTCGTGTTGTCTACCACTTTAACTTTGGCACAAAAGAAAGATAAATTAAAAGGTTCAAAAACGGTAACTGTCGAAAATAAAGACATTGGTGATTTCGACGAACTAGAAATAGACGATAATATTGAAGTATATCTCGAGCGTGGTGAAAAGAATTCAATTAAAATTGAAGCAGATGAAAATCTTCACGAAATTATTGCTCTTGATTTAAAAGACAATACACTCCGAATTTATACCACGAAAGAAGCTGTAGGTTATAAGAAGTTAATGGTAAGAGTAACGTATACCAAGGATTTAAATCTAATTACTTCAAAAAATGAAGCAATAATAAACGCAATAGAAGAAATTCAATTGGACGACGTCACCTTTAAAGCCTATGATTATTCAAAACTTTTTTTGAATGTCAATACTAAGAATTTTCTTTTACAGGCAGATGACAAAACCAAAATGGAACTCAATCTAAAATCAGAAAAAGCAACAATCGAATTAAGTAAAAATGCGGCTTTGAAATCTTTAATCACTACTGTTGATTTGAAAATTGATTTGTACCAAAAATCAAATGCAGCAATTGAAGGTAATGCAATTAATGCAACAGTTCGATTGGACAATAATTCAACCTTGAAGGGAAGTAAACTTTTCGTTAAAAATGCTGAAGTGACAACAGAAAGTTATTCCTCTGGTAGTTTGTTTGTAGAAACTAACGTAATTATAGATGCTACCGGAAATTCCGAAATTCAACTTTTGGGTACTCCCAAAATAGAAATGCGACAATTTAGTGGCGAAGCCAAATTGCTCAAGAAAGCAAAATAATAAAACAAAAAAGTCCCAATTTTATGAATTGGGACTTTTTTTTACGCTATACTTTTATAGTTTATTTACTCTTTGGCAGCTAAATATCTTTCAGCGTCTAATGCGGCCATACAACCTGTTCCTGCCGCAGTTATTGCTTGTCGATACACATGATCCGCAGCATCACCGGCAACAAAAACACCATCAACATTAGTTTTAGAAGATCCAAGTGTGTTAATAATGTATCCCGTTTCGTCTAATTTAATAAAAGGTACAAATATATCTGTGTTGGGTTTGTGACCAATAGCAACAAAGAAACCAGTGGCTTCGATATCGAACGTTTCACCTGTAGATTTATTTAGTGCTTTCACACCCGTAACGACTTGTTCATCACCTAAAACTTCTACAGTATCATGATTCATCAGGATCGTAATATTTTCTGTTTTGCGAACGCGTTCTTCCATGATTTTTGAAGCTCTGAATTTTTCGCTTCGAACTAACATCGTCACTTTTTTACAAAGTTTTGACAAATAATGTGCTTCCTCACACGCTGAATCTCCTGCGCCAACAATTACTACGTCTTGATTTCTATAGAAAAATCCATCACAAATGGCACAAGCAGAAACACCACCACCCATTTTTAAGTAATGTTGTTCAGAAGGTAAACCCAAATATTTAGCAGTAGCACCAGTAGAAATGATTACTGTTTCACAATGCAATTCTTTAGTACCATTGATCCATACCTTATGAATATCGCCTGAAAAATCAACTTTGGTGGCCCAACCATCACGCACATCCGTACCAAAACGTTGCGCTTGCGCTTGTAATTGCACCATCATTTCCGGACCAGTTATTCCTTCAGGATTACCAGGCCAATTTTCCACTTCGTTAGTTGTTGTTAGTTGCCCTCCAGGCTGCATTCCTTGGTATAAAACAGGATTCATATTTGCTCTAGCGGCATATATTGCAGCAGTATAACCTGCAGGACCAGAACCTATAATAAGACATTTAATTTTTTCGATTGTATCAGACATAGTATGATTTTATGATTTTAAACAGTACAAAAATAAGTGATAATTACTGGATTACAGAACCGAAATAATCAGTTTTTGTTATTCTACAATAAAAAAATCCCTTCTGTGGAGACAGAAAGGATTTTTTAGTCGGGGTGGCAGGATTCGAACCTGCGGCCTCCTGCTCCCAAAGCAGGCGCGATAACCGAGCTACGCTACACCCCGAAAGCGAGTGCAAATATAGAACTATTTTTTGCTTATTCAAAGACTATTTATGAAATAAGAAATAAAAATAATTTGGTAAAAAAATAATCAAAAAAAATAACTCTCTCGAGCTTTTCCCCCTATGCAATTTATGCACCAATTCCCCTAGCCTAGATTACAGTGAAAAGCTTCGCTGAGCTTCTCCAGATTTTTTCTTGACACAAAAGAGCGACCAAAGAAAGCTTCTTTTATGGCTTTATAAAAAAAGGAGAAGGTCAAGCCTCAATGCGAAGGATTGAAACGAACAGCTGGAATAGCTCCGGAAAATCGTATCTATTTATAAAAAGGTAATCTGTCAAATAGCGACTAATCAAGCTTTAACAAATGTTAACAAAATAGATTTTTAGAAACCATATTTAATTGTATTTTTACGGTTCAAAATTTAGAAAAATAAATGGGCAAAATCATTGCGATTGCTAATCAAAAAGGGGGAGTTGGGAAGACTACAACGTCTGTAAATCTTGCTGCTTCATTAGGCGTTTTAGAAAAAAAAGTACTATTAATTGACGCTGATCCTCAAGCAAATGCCAGTTCCGGTTTGGGAATTGATGTAGAATCTGTTGAGATTGGTACGTATCAAATTTTAGAACACAGTAATACCCCAAAAGAGGCCATTATAAAATGTTCGGCTCCAAATGTAGATATCATACCCTCTCATATTGATCTTGTTGCCATCGAAATCGAATTGGTTGACAAAGAGAACAGGGAATATATGCTTAAAAAAGCATTGGAAAGTGTTAAAGATGACTACGATTTTATTATAATCGATTGTGCTCCATCCTTAGGATTGCTTACATTAAATGCCTTGACGGCTGCTGATTCCGTGATTATTCCAATTCAGTGTGAATATTTTGCATTGGAAGGTTTAGGGAAATTATTGAATACCATAAAAAGTATCCAAAAAATTCATAACCCAGATTTAGACATTGAAGGACTATTATTGACGATGTTTGACTCCAGATTGCGTTTATCAAACCAAGTTGTTGAAGAGGTTCAAAAACATTTTAACGATATGGTTTTTGACACTATTATACAGCGAAATGTTAAGTTGAGCGAAGCACCAAGTTTTGGCGAAAGCATTATAAACTACGATGCTACAAGTAAAGGAGCTACAAATTATCTACATCTTGCTCAAGAAGTTATAAAGAAAAACAGTAAATAGTTTTATGGCAAAAGCAATAAAAAAACAAGCATTAGGAAGAGGATTATCAGCATTATTAAAAGATCCGGAAAACGATATAAAATCTGTAGACGATAAAAATGCAGATAAAGTTGTAGGGAATATTATTGAGCTTGAAATAGATGCTATCGAAATCAATCCGTTTCAGCCTCGAAGTAATTTCAATGAAGAATCATTGAGAGAATTAGCTACTTCTATTAAAGAATTAGGCGTTATTCAACCTATAACTGTTCGGAAATTAGACTTTAACAAATACCAGTTAATATCAGGTGAACGTCGTCTTCGCGCTTCCACTTTGGTTGGTTTGACTACTGTTCCCGCATATATTCGAATTGCAAATGACAATGAATCACTGGTTATGGCCTTGGTTGAAAACATTCAACGCCATGATTTAGATCCAATAGAAATTGCGCTTTCGTACCAGCGTTTGATTGACGAAATTCAATTGACTCAAGAACAAATGAGTGAACGAGTGGGTAAAAAACGTTCTACGATTGCCAATTACCTCAGACTTTTGAAATTAGATCCAATTATTCAAACTGGGATTCGTGATGGATTTATCAGTATGGGTCATGGTCGTGCGATAATCAATATCGAAGACCAAGATATTCAGACTGATATTTATCAAAAAATCGTAAGTCAGAATCTTTCAGTTAGAGACACAGAAACTTTGGTAAAAAACTACCAGGAAAGTTTAAAACCAAAACCTGCAGGTAAAACTAAAGCCGCCACATTTGAAATTGGCGAGACTCAAAAAAACACTTTTACCAATTATTTTGGTACAAAAGTCGATGTCAAAGTAGCGGGTAACGGAAAAGGGAAAATTACAATTCCATTTCATTCCGAAGAAGATTTCAACAGAATAATTAAACTAATAAACGAGTAGTGCATAAAATCATTTTCATAGTTCTATTCTTTTTTACTGTAGGAACTGCAACTGTTTTTGCCCAAACAAAAACTGATGCAGTTCTTGTGGCTAAAGACACTTTGAAATCAAATGACATAGATCCTTTGACACCAGCTAAAGCGGCCTTTTACTCGGCTATATTACCAGGTTTAGGACAAGCTTACAATAAAAAATACTGGAAGATTCCTATTGTTTATGGAGCTATTGGAACCAGTTTGTATTTTTACATCGATAACAATAAAAAATACCATCAATACAGAGACGCTTACAAAAGAAGACTGGAAGGATACACGGATGATAATTTTAGTTATTTAGATAAAACCCGATTGATTGCCGGCCAGAAATTTTATCAAAGAAATCGAGATTTATCAGCTCTAGTAACCTTGGCATTTTACGCATTAAATATTGTGGATGCCAATGTGGACGCCGCCCTACTACAATTCAATGTTGATGAAAACTTATCTGTTAGACCTATTATTTATCCCAATGATGTAACATTTAAAACTAATGTTGGACTAACACTTAACTACCATTTTTAAAAAGTAAAATAGTTGCTAACTCTCTACTTTTTTTAATCACAAATAACACACAAATGAAAATTGCGCTTTTAGGATACGGTAAAATGGGTCAGGTAATCGAAAGAATTGCCACAGAAAGAGGACATGAAATCGTTTTGAAAAAAGACGAAAATAACACTTTTGAAGGTCTTTCTAATGCAGATGTCGCTATCGATTTTAGTGTTCCTTCGGCTGCAGTCAATAATATATCAAATTGTTTTCACGCAAATGTTCCAGTTGTTTCAGGAACTACGGGTTGGTTAGAACACTATGATGAAATGGTTGCGCTTTGTGCAGCAAAAAACGGAGGATTTATCTCTAGTTCGAACTTTAGTCTAGGCGTAAATATTTTCTTTGAACTCAACGAATATTTGGCAAAAATAATGTCAAAATTTGATTCGTATTCAGTAGAGATGGAAGAAATTCATCATACTCAAAAACTGGATGCTCCCAGTGGAACTGCGATATCATTAGCAAAAGGCGTGATAGAAAACAGTTCATACACGAACTGGACCTTAGAAAACCCTGAAGCTAACCAGATTCATATCGACGCCAAAAGAATTGGAAATGTTCCCGGAACACATACTGTAACCTATAACTCAGCTGTAGACGCCATAGAAATCAAACACACAGCGCACAATAGAGAAGGTTTTGCACTTGGCGCTGTCATCGCAGCTGAATGGCTCGCGGGAAAACATGGTGTTTTTACAATGAAAGACGTCTTAAACTTAAAATAAACTCTAATTAAAAGAGCGTAAGCATATTCAAGCAATCAAAATTAAAAATCTAAAATTATGACATTATATCAATGGTTTGTCTTTTTCCTATTTGTACAAATAGTTCACTTTTTAGGGACATGGAAATTATATGAAAGTGCCGGTAGAAAACGATGGGAAGCTGCCATTCCTGTATATAATGCTATTGTTTTAATGAAAATTATCGGTCGCCCAACCTGGTGGACAGTTTTGCTTTTTATTCCTATCATAAATCTGATAATGTTTCCTATTATTTGGGTAGAGACTTTAAGAAGTTTTGGAAAAAAATCTACTTTAGATAGTTTTTTAGGAATAATTACTTTTGGATTCTACATTTATTACATTAATTATACCCAAAAATTAGAGTATAACGCAGACAGAAGTTTACATCCTGAGAATAAAACAGCAGACACCGTTAGTTCTTTACTTTTTGCGGTGATAGTAGCTACTTTAGTTCACACGTATTTTATTCAACCTTACACCATCCCTACTGCTTCATTAGAAAAATCGTTGTTGATTGGTGACTTTCTTTTTGTCAGCAAAATGAATTACGGAGCTAGAGTTCCTATGACCACTGTTGCTTTACCAATGGTACATGACTCTATTCCATTAACTAAAAGAAAATCTTATTTAAACTGGCCACAATTACCTTACTTGAGATTACCTGGTTTTCAAACGATAGAAAGAACAGATATCGTAGTGTTCAATTGGCCTGTTGATACCGTTTATAAATTTTTTGACACATCAAAACGACATGCATTCAAACCTGTAGATAAAAAATCGAATTATGTTAAACGATGTGTGGGAGTTCCTGGCGATAGTTTGTCTATAAAAGATGGAATTGTTTATATCAATAATAAATTAATGGTTATGCCCGAAAGAGCAAGACCACAATATTCATATGCCGTAGCTTTGGATAAAAAAACACCTATTGATTTTGAATATCTATTGAAAGATATGGATGTTGCTACGGATCAAGCTGGTTTTAAAAGTGAACTAAGAGATACCTTATTTTTAAATGCACTTACCGCAGCGGGAGCTGAACGATTGAAAAATGTACCCGGAATAGTATCTGTCACAAGACAAATTTCAAAAGGTATCGAAGAAGGAATATTTCCTCATATACATAAATGGAATCGTGATAATTTTGGTCCAATTTACATTCCTCAAAAAGGAAAGACAGTCGCCTTGACTGCAGAAAGCTTACCATTTTACAAAAGAATAATTACGGAGTATGAGAAGAATGGCAATGGTGACAAAAATGACTTAAAAGTTACTGGTGACGAAATAAGACTGAATGGAGCAATCATTAAAAACTACACCTTCAAACAAAATTATTACTGGATGATGGGAGACAATCGCCATAATTCAGAAGACAGCCGTTATTGGGGATATGTGCCCGAGGATCACATTGTAGGAAAACCTATTTTTATCTGGATGAGCTGGGACACTAATGGTAAAGGTTTAAATAAAATTCGTTGGGACAGAGTTTTTACAACTGTTAGCGGTGAAGGACAACCACAATCTTATTTTAAATTATTCTTGTTTGGTTTAGTCGCTTTCTTTATAGGAGAATATTTCTGGAAAAAGAGAAAAGAGAAAAAAGTTTAATTCGGTTATTCGTTAATTTGGTTATTTGATTGCATAGACCGAAAGATATCTTAGTCATTAGATAAAAATAAACATCAAATATGTTTCAAATAACTTAGGAATTTACTTAACAAGTCCCCAAATAAAATGTACACTTATTCATTTGAGAAATTAGAGGTTTGGAAGGAAGCAAAAGAATTTGCTAAATCAATTTACATATTAACTTCAACTTATCCTGATTCAGAAAAATTTGGATTAATTTCACAATTAAGAAGAGCATCAGTTTCTATATGTTCAAATATTGCCGAAGGTTCTGCAAGAAATTCATATAAAGACAAGGCACATTTCACAACAATGGCATTTAGTTCAGCCATTGAAGTCTTAAATCAGTTGATATTATCTTTTGAGTTAAATATTATTATTGAAGATGAGTATTTAAAATTAAGACAAAATATTGAAAGTGTAACAAACAAATTAAATGGTCTTCGAAATTATCAAATAGAAAAATCAACGGAAAAAAACAAATAACCAAATTAACGAATAACCAAATGGACACTTTACTCCATCCTACCTATTTCCCTTCGATAAGCCATTTTGCTGCTCTAGCGCAAGCGGAGATTGTAGTGTTTGAGGTAGCGGATAACTTTCAAAAACAAACCAATCGCAACAGAACGTATATCTATAGTCCAAATGGGATTCAACTATTGAATATTCCTGTGAAGCATTCCAAAGAAAGCCATCAAAAAACAAAAGATATTCAAATAGAACCTGATTTTGATTGGCAAAAACAACATTTTAAATCATTAGAAGCGGCCTACAGAAGTTCGCCCTTCTTTGAGTTTTTTGAAGATGACTTGCGTCCAATTTTCGAAAAAAAGCATACCTTTTTATTGGATTTGAATTTTCAAATTTTAGAAATTGTATCGAAATGTTTACGAATGAAACTGGATTATTCCACAACCACAGAATACTTTCACGAAGTGGATCCAAATGAGTTTAAAGACTTCAGAGCCTTGGTAAATGGAAAAAAAGATTCTTCCCTTTTTGAAAGTTACACCCAGGTTTTTGACGATAAACATGGATTTATCAACAATCTTAGTGTACTTGATTTGTTATTTAATGAAGGTAAATATGCTTTAGATTATTTAAAAAAACAAGAGCTGATTATATTATAGTTTTCAAAAATTACTCTCCTTCAAATGACATTCTTGCCATTACCGGAAAATGATCCGAATTTATAAATTCAGGAAAGCTTTCAAACTTTTTAATTTTCATTTTGTCATCTGCAAAAATATAATCGATTCTTGCAGGGTAATATCTAAATTTATACGTGGCACCAAAACCTTTACCAGCTTCTTCAAAGCTATCCTGCAATTTTCCTTTTATACTTCGGTAAACATAAGAAAATGCACTGTTATTCATATCTCCACAAATGATTATTGGATACTTACAATCCTTTTTATGCTCCATAAAAATCTCAGCTTGCTCTTGCTGTTGTTTAAAAGCTTTACTAATCCTTATGAACAGCTGTTGTGATTTTTTCTGATTGATAGCGTCTATGTGTTCATCAATTTCATTTACGTCTGGTGTAATTTTAATAGATTGCAAATGCATATCATACACTCTGATAATATCCTTTCCTTTCTTAATATCAGCAAAAATAACATTGTTACCAGAGTTTGGAAAAGTAATATTTCCTTGATCTATAATGGGAAATTTAGAAAAAATAGCTTGTCCTGTTTTAATTTGGTTTCCATCTGTAAAAATATATCGGTGTGGATATATTTTAAAATCTATATTGGCTGAAGAAGAGTATTCTTGTATGCACAAAATATCAGGGTTTTTTTCATTTACAAATTCTAGAATTTCAGCAGGAACATTATCTCTATCTATCCATTTAAACACATTAAATAAACGAACATTATAACTCATTACCGTAAAATCCTTGTCTAGCACAGGGAAATCAGTAGAAGAAAATTTATAAAATTTATTAATAAACGTAATTCCAATCAAAAGTACTAGTCCCGACAAAATCATTCGTTTTTTGAATTGCAGCAGCCAATAAATAAAAAACAACCCATTCGCAATAAAAAAGAACGGCATAAATAGCGTTAAAACAGAGAGTAATGGGAACGACTTAGGTGCCAAAAACGGCAAAGAATAGGCTATAAATGTTAATAGTATTAGCACTATATTCAAAAAAAACATTAGTTTATTGAACCACGAGAGGTTTTTCATTTATTTTTATTTGTGTCTGAAGTTTAAAGTTACTGCAACATTAAAATTTAAACAATATTACTTTCCTGCTTTGAATAAAAACTCTTTTTCTTCTTTAGTCAAACTATCATAACCCGACTGGCTTATTTTGTCCAAAATCTCATCTATTTGCTGCTGTGCCTTGTCTTTTGTTATGATTTTAGAGCCACTTCTTTCCATTGGCCTGCTATAATTTTTGTGCACCTTTTTGAATGGTGTTGACGAAGATTTGCTAAACAAATTTGCAAAAAAGTCAAAAATACGTGTCACTATTTTACTTAAATCAATTCCATTTTCAAGCAATTTAATAAAAATAAAACCAAATAAAGCGCCAGAGAGGTGAGAAATATGTCCGCCAGTATTTTCTAATCTAAATTGCATTAAATCCAACAAAATAATCACAAAGGTGATATGCCATAATTTCAAATTACCTATAAGCAATAATCGAACATTCATCAAAGGATGATACGTCGTGGCAGCCACTAAAATAGCCATAATTGCTGCTGAAGCACCTACAATCGAAGCACTAGTATTTAGAAAGTAATACCCTAAAACAAAAGCAATTCCAGCAAATATAGCACTCAACAGATACAATCCTAGAAATTGTTTAGGCGAAAAAAAAGTTAAAAATAAAGTGCTCGAAAAATTTAAAACCATCATATTAAAAAACAAATGCCAAAATCCATCATGCAAAAAAGCATAGGTTAGAAAAGTCCATGGTGCCATAATAAAATTAGATGGCTCTGACGAAAGTGCAATCCAACTAGGGAAATAGAATGCACCAACCTTAAATTGATAGAAAAAGATTAATGAAATAAGAAAACAAGACACGTTCCAATAGATTAACCGCTGGGCTATTCCACCTAATTTATACTGCAATTTCAAATCATCAATAATACTCATTACCTGTTTTTTCTATTAGGAATTATGTTTCGTAACTCTATATTTATTTTTAAGCTTAATTATGTCCTCACCTACTTTCTAAATTAATTCCAACGATTTTGATTGAATTGATTTTTCTTCCAATACCACATTATGATAAATCCAAATAAAGCACCACCAACATGGGCAAAATGAGCAATTCCACCACCGCCAAAAATTGATTTTCCAGATATTCCTAAATACAAATCTACTAAAACTATACCTGGTACAAAATACTTTGCTTTAATTGGAACAGGAATAAACATTAACGCCAATTCCGCATTTGGAAACATAAAAGCAAATGCGACAATAGTTCCATAAATAGCACCAGATGCTCCAACCGCAGTACCAACATAAGCGCTAACAAAATTTAGCATATCAGCACTATTCAAAAGAGCGATAATTTGTTGGTTATTTTTACCGTTCAAAACGGCTAAAATTTCAGCTTTAGAAAAACCTTGTGCCATCAAAGTATTTAAACCATCTTGAAAATAGTAATAATTCACTGCCGTATGCAGCAAAGCTGCTCCCAAACCACAAGAAACATAAAAAAACAAGAATTTTTTACTTCCCCAAACACTTTCCAATGCCGATCCAAACGAATATAAGGCAAACATATTAAAGAAAATATGCATCAATCCTCCATGCATAAACATGTGAGTAATAGGTTGCCAATATTGAAAACTTGGGTTTTCAGGAAAATATAATGCCAAATATTTATAAGCGATATCACCTAAAGCGAGGGTTCCAACAAAGAATAAAATATTAATAATGATTAATTGCTTAACCGTTTCTGTAACGTTTCTCATATTGCAAATTTTTTATCTAAATCTTCCACACGCATCGTGATGAAAGTGGGTTTATGAAATGGGGAAACATTGGGTTCTTTACAGGCAAAAAGCCCATTTACCAAGTTTTCTTGTTCTTTTTCTGTAAGATGGGTTCCTGTTTTAACCGCTAAACTTTTAGCCATTGATTTAGCAATCGTATCGTTCTGACTAAAACTGCTTTCTGGAATTCCATCCTGTAAATCACTTAATAATTGTTCCAAAACAATGGATACTTCGCTCTCCGTAACATTAACGGGAATTCCTGAAATGACAACATGATCTGTATTATTTTCTTCGAAAACAAAGCCTGTATTCATTAATGAAAATTGTAATTCTGCAATAAGTTCCATTTCGCTTGACGAGAAAAACAAGTTCAAAGGAAATAATAACTGCTGACTTGATGCTTGAAGAACGGTCATGTTTACTAAAAACTGTTCATATAAAACACGTTGATGTGCCCGCTGTTGATCCACAATTACCATCCCGGATTTAATAGAAGTAACAATATATTTTTTATGAATTTGATAGGTTTTGTGAACAGCATGTTCTACCTCTTCATCATTAAATAAAGAAGAAGTTACTTCTTCATTTTCAAAAGTAATATGTCCTATTTCATCACTTTCTTGCTTTAAACCTACATACAAACTTTCCCAATTTGCTGTCGATTCCGGCTTTTTATAATTAGAAAAATGTTTGTTAGGCTTATCATCAGAAAACGGATTAAAATTACCATCGACTTGAATAGTTGGCGTTGCGCCCTCTAAATCTTTGTAATGGTAAGGCGTATCCAAGTTAGAATCCCGATCAAAATCCAAAACAGGCGCTACATTAAATTGCCCTAAACTATGTTTAATAGACGCTCTTAATATCGCATATAAAGCATGTTCATCGTCAAACTTAATTTCGGTTTTTGTCGGATGAATATTAATATCTATCGTATTAGGCGGAACTGTTAAATATAAAAAATAACTGGGTTGCGCACCATCTTTCAAAATCCCATCATAAGCAGCCATGACCGCATGATGTAAATAACCACTTTTAATAAACCGATCGTTGACAAAGAAAAACTGTTCTCCACGATTCTTTTTCGCAAATTCAGGTTTACTCACAAAACCTTGAATACTCACAATTTCTGTTTCTTCTTGAACTGGCACTAATTTCTCATTGGTTTTACCAGAAAAAACATTGACAATTCTTTGTCTTAATGTCGAAGGAGGTAAATTGAACATTTCGCTGCCGTTGTGATAAAACGTAAAATGTATTTTTGGGTGCGCCAAAGCCACTCGTTGAAACTCGTCAATAACATGACGGTATTCCACCGTATCTGATTTTAAAAAATTTCGACGCGCAGGAATATTAAAAAATAAATTTTTGACTGCAAATGAAGTTCCTTTTGGCAGAACCGCTACATCTTGTGAAACAAACTTACTGCCTTCAATAACTATATGTGTCCCTAACTCCTCTTGGTCCTGCTTGGTTTTCATTTCCATATGCGCAATTGCTGCAATGGATGCTAGTGCTTCTCCACGAAAACCTTTGGTATGTAATGAAAATAAATCTTCTGCCTGACGGATTTTGGAAGTGGCATGACGTTCAAAACACAAACGCGCATCCGTGACTGACATCCCAAGACCGTTGTCAATAACCTGTACCAATGCCTTCCCTGCATCTTTAAGAATCAATTTTATATCTGTTGCTCTTGCATCTACGGCATTTTCAAGTAATTCTTTCACCACCGAAGCGGGCCTTTGAACAACTTCTCCAGCAGCAATTTGGTTGGCAACATGATCAGGAAGTAATTGAATGATACTCGACATTAAAAAATATTGTTTGAAGTTTAAATTCCCGAAACTTCGGGATAAAGTTTATGTACAACCAAAGTGTACAAATTTAATGAATTTCTATTGGGTTTTGTAGCGTACTTAATCATAAAAAAAACAAAAAACCTATACTATTTTAAAGGATAGTATAGGTTTATAATTATTGATTTTATCGTTTATTCCTTTAGCTCTAAAGGCGATCCTTCTTCTATTCGAATCGCTCCCGAAGACAATAAATGTTGATTATCTATTTGATGTGACAATGAAGATTGTTGACGAATATAAGCCATTTTTATGGCCGCAATAGCAGCTTCGGTACCTTTATTCCCATGAATCCCACCACTTCTATCAATGGATTGTTGCATTGTGTTATCGGTCAAGACACAAAAAATAACAGGAATATCTGTTTGAACATTCAAGTCTTTAATCCCTTGTGTTACTCCTTCACAAACAAAATCAAAATGCTTTGTTTGCCCTTGAATCACACACCCAATAGCAATTACTGCATCAACATTCTGTGTTTGCAACATTTTCTTCGAACCATATATAAGTTCAAAGCTCCCAGGAACATTCCAGCGAATGATATGCTGGGATGGAACTTGGTTTTCCAAAAGCGCTTCGATTGCTCCTTTATAAAGACCTTCAGTTATAGAATCATTCCATTCTGAAACAACAATCCCAAAGCGAAAATCTTTCGCATTTGGGATTGAATTTTTATCGTAGTCGGATAAATTTTTATTTACGGTAGCCATATTTTTTTAGTTTTCAGTATTCAGTGTTCAGTATTCAGGCAGCATAATAAACTGCCTATTGTTACTGATTACTGAATACTCTTTATTGTGCTAATCCTATTAAAACGTCAATTGAAGCAGCTTCTGGAGTTGCTTCATAATTATCTTTAATATCTGTAAAATATTTCAAAGCGTCTTCTTTATTTCCTAAGGCTAAAGCAGTTTTACCTGCTTTTAATAAGAAACGTGGAGTTGTAAAATCATTTTTGTTTGATTCAGCTGCTTTCACATAATTCTCTAAAGCTTCTTTTGATTTATTTTGTTGTGCATAAGCATCTCCGATTGCTCCTTTTGCCATAGCATTTAAAACAATATCTTCTGAGTTAAATTTACTCAAAAAATCAATAGCTTCAGCATATTTACCTGTATTTAAATAAGCCATACCTGCATAATAATTAGCTAAGTTTCCTGCATCAGTTCCAGAATATTCGTCTGCTATTTTTATAAAACCAAACTTACCTTCAGAACCATTTAAAGACAATTTATATAATGAATCACTTGCCACACCGTCTGTAGCTTTTTGAAAGTTTTGTTGTGCAACAAACATTTCGTTAGCAGCTTCATCTTGTTTTGGCGAAGCAATAAATTTTTGATACGCTAAATACCCTACTGTAAACAAAGCAACACCGGCAACTAATCCAATAATTACTTTTTGATTTCTAGCAACCCAATCCTCTGTTTTTGAAGCCGTTTCATCTAATTTAGAAAAAACACCCGCCGTTGCGCTGTCTTTGTCGTCCACCTGTACTTCTTCAACTGTATCTTTAACTTCTTTTTCTTTTGGTGCTTTATATCCTCTTTTACTGTAAGTAGCCATTTATTTTTAATTTAGTGAATCGCAAAAATAAAATTTTTATTCAAACCCACACAAAAAATATGCTTTTATATTTAAAAAAAATGTAATAGGCGATTCTTTCTTTCCAAAGCCAAAATAATTTCCATAGAAAAAATGGAAAAGCCATTTTTATCGATATTTTTCAATAATTTGCACCAACTTTAAAAAACAAGTTGAAAAACATCAACGTTCTCAATATCAGCAAGCCTTAGAGATGCATTTAAAAAAGATTTCACTATTCAATTATAAGAATTTTTCAGAGGCAAATTTCGAATTTGATGCCAAAATAAATTGTTTTGTAGGTAAAAACGGCATCGGAAAGACTAATGTGCTCGATGCAATCTACCATTTAGCTTATGGAAAAAGCTATTTCAATCCATTAGCGATACAAAATATCAAGCACGGTGAAGAGTTCTTTGTAATTGATGCTGAATTTGAAAAAAACGAAAGAAACGAACAAATCGTTTGCAGTATAAAAAAAGGACAAAAAAAGATATTAAAACGCAATGGTAAAGCCTATGACAAATTTTCAGATCATATAGGTTTCATCCCTTTAGTGATTATTTCACCTGCTGATAGGGATTTGATCGTGGAAGGCAGCGAAACGAGACGAAAGTTTATGGACAGCGTTATTTCGCAATTGGATTCCCATTATTTGCAACAACTCATTCAATACCAAAAAGTGATGAGTCAACGCAATGCACTACTGAAATATTTTGCCCTAAATCATGTTTTTGAAAACGATACGCTTTCCATATATAATGAGCAGCTTACTAGTTTTGGAAAATATATTTTCGAAAAAAGAAAAGAATTTATAGACGAGTTCATCCCAATTTTCAATGTGCATCATCAGGCGATAACTGGTTCACAAGAAACGGTGCAATTAGTATATGAAAGTCATTTATTCGATAATGATTTATTGACACTTTTACAGGAAAACATCAATAAAGACCGGGCTTTACATTACACAAGCGTAGGAACTCATAAAGACGATTTATCATTTGAAATAGACAATCATCCTATCAAAAAATTTGGTTCACAAGGCCAACAAAAATCGTTTTTGATTGCTTTAAAACTAGCACAATTTGAATTTTTAAAAAAACAAAGTGGGGTAAAACCTATTTTGCTTTTCGATGACATATTCGACAAATTAGACGAAAGCAGAGTGGCTAAAATCATTGAAATGGTCAATAGCGATACCTTTGGACAGCTATTTATTTCAGATACACACCCAGAACGAACTGAAACTATTGTAAAATCAACACATCAGAGCTATAAAATCTTCAACTTATAACTTTAATTTAAGAGTTTATACGATTCGAAAATTGAAAAATTACCTACTTTAGCCTACACAAATTTAAACCGTACTGCCAATGAAATTTCGTCCAATATTACTGCTGATTATATCATTTTTTGTTCTATCGTGTAACGGACAAACTTCCAAAAATGTAAAAACTATTGAACCTGCAGCATTTGCTGAAAAAATTGCAACAACTAACAATGCACAAATCCTTGATGTTCGAACTCCAGAAGAATATTCCTCCGGACATATTAATAATGCCGCTAACGTAAATTGGAATGGGAATGATTTCGATGTCAAAGCGACTACTTTTGATAAAACAAAACCAGTTTTTGTCTATTGTAAGAGTGGAGGAAGAAGCAAACCAGCAGTTGCAAAACTAGATGAATTGGGCTTTACTTCTATTTATGAATTACAAGGTGGAATGCTAAAATGGGATGCGGCAGGATTGTCTAAACCTAATGATAAAATTATCGGGATGAGTCCTCAGCAATATGGCGACTTAATAAACACCGATAAGAAAGTGTTGATTGATTTTTATGCAGAGTGGTGCGCTCCATGTAAAAAAATGGCTCCCTATCTTTTACAAATGCAAAAAGATTTAGCAGATAAAGTTACTATAGTCAGACTGAATGCAGACGAGAATAAAACCATGATGACCAAATTGAAAATCAGTGAACTTCCTGCTTTATTATTATATGAAAATAAGGAAGTGAAATGGAAACATTCCGGTTTTATTAGTGAAGAAGAGTTAAAAAAACAACTACAATAATTTTTAGATGCTTTCAAAAGACACGTTACAATTTCTGGATGATTTAAAAGCCAACAACAATAGAGATTGGTTTTTGGACAATAAAAAAAGATACGAAGCTTTCAAAAAAGATTATCAACAATTAGTTGGCGATTTACTTGATGCTATGAAGCCATTGGATCCCTCGCTAGAAATGCTTGAAGTCAAAAATTGTACTTTCAGAATCAATCGCGACATTCGGTTTTCAAAGGACAAAACTCCTTATAAATCGCATCTGGGCGTTTGGCTTTCTTCGGGAGCAAAAGGCGTCAATCGCTCAGGTTATTATCTTCATTTAGAAAAAGGAGCCAGTTTTATTGCTGGTGGATTATATTGTCCCGAAGCAGAAGATTTGAAAAAAATGCGCAAAGAAATTGCCTATTTCCACGATGATTTAGAAGCAATTCTCGACGAGAAAAATTTCAAAAAAGAGTTTAAAGATTTTGATCGAAATGAAAAAAATACATTAAAAAACCCACCGCGAGGATACGAAAAAGAACATCCAGCTATTGAATTTCTCAAACTGAAAAGTTTTGAATCCTCTCAAAGAATTGATATTTCGGAAATAACAAAAAAAGATTTTGTCGCAGTAATGAGTAAAAAACTCATTGCGTTAAAACCGCTAAATGATTTTATCAATAGGGCGCTAACTTCTGATGAATAATTTATACCGATGACAAAAAAGAAAATACTTTTTCTAGGGGAATCCTACAGAGCGGATGCCATCACATGGATGAATGGTCTGAAAGAATTTGGCGATTTTGAAATTATCACTTGGGAATTAAAAATGCCAAATAATTGTATTCATAACCGAATTTTAAGGGTTTTCGAAATTGAATTAGCTTATTTTAAAATAAAGAAGGTTATCAAATTGCATCAACCAGATATGGTAATTGCCGAAAGAACCACCAGTTATGGATTTCTTGCTGCCTTATCCGGAGTTAAACCTGTCGCAATAGCGCAACAAGGCAGAACCGATTTGTGGCCTGAAAATTCCATTTCATTACCATTAAAAAGGCTTATTCAACATTATGCCTTTCAAAAAGCAGATTTGATCCACGCTTGGGGCCCCGCAATGACAATTTCGATGCGGAAAGCCAATGTAGATATGAATAAAGTTTTGGTATTACCAAAAGGAATAGATTTGGCAAAATTCGAAAATAAAAATAATTCTGATCCCGAAAAAATTTGCGCCATTGTAACCCGCTCTTTATTGCCGGAATACCGTCATGAGATTATTCTAAAGTCTTTTGCTATTTTAAAAGAAAAAGGGATAGATTTCCTACTCACTATTATTGGAGATGGAACTCAACTTCAATACTTAAAAGAATTAGCAAAAAAATTAAATATAGAAGAGAAAGTCCATTTCACGGGAAGAATTCCAAATACAGAATTACCAAAATTATTACAACAATCTAATATTTATATCAGCATGCCAATAACAGAAGGAGTTTCAGCCTCTTTATTTGAAGCAATGGCCTGCAATTGTTATCCAGTTGTAACCGATATAATAGGAAATCAAAGTTGGATTACCCACCGAGAAAACGGTCTATTGATTCCCGTTGATGATTTCAAAATACTCGCTGAAGAATTAGTATGGTCATTTGAAAATAGTGAACATAGAAATAAAGCTGTTCTGAAAAACAGGAAATTTGTGGAAGAAAATGCCAATTACAATACAAACATGAAAATTATTGCTGATAAATACCACCAATTAATCAACACAAACAGCCCCAAGTAACTATGTGTGGAATTAATGGAATCTTGCATTTACAATCACAAAAAAAAGTGGACGAACGCATTCTGATAAAGATGCGTGATTCGCTGGAGCATCGCGGACCTGATGACAAAGGATTATTTATTGAAAATAATATTGGACTAGGACACCGAAGACTTTCAATTCTTGATGTTTCCACTGCCGGACACCAACCTTTTCTTTCCGATGATGGCAGATACGCACTCGTTTATAATGGTGAAATTTATAACTTTAAGGACTTCTATCCCGAATTAATAAGTAACGGATTTGATATCAGAACTACTTCGGATACTGAAGTTTTGTTAAAGTTATTTCAATTACATGGTTTAAAAATGCTCAGCCGTCTTAACGGAATGTTTGCCTTTGCAATCTGGGATAAATTAGAAAAAAAGCTTACTGTTGTGCGGGATCGAATGGGTGTTAAACCTTTGTATTATTCATTTTACAATGAAACCTTCTATTTTGCATCGGAGCAAAAAGCACTATTTACAGCCGGAGTGCCTCTCAAGATGGCACAAGACGGATTAGAAGAATATATATTTAATCGATTTGTTGCCGGCGAAAATACTTTATACGAAAACGTAAAAAAAGTATTGCCTGGACATATAAAGACCATTCACGAAGGTGGAAAAGTCACGACTGAAAAATGGTGGAATCTAAAAAAGGAAATACAGAATCAGCCTGAAATAAAAAATCCAGTTGAATGGTTTCGTGAAACATTTGATGATTCCATAAAATTAAGAATGGTAAGTGACGTTCCTGTTGGTGTTTTATTAAGCGGCGGACTGGATTCTTCCTCCATTTTGGCTTCATTATATCATCAAAATTACAAAGACATTCAAACTTTTAATATTGGTTTTAAAGAAAAGGAACATAACGAATCACACTTAGCCAAAATGATGGCTGAGAAATTTGATTATGGTTTTCACACGATGCAATTAGAAGATAAAAATCTCTACGATAAATTGTTAAGCGCCACTTATTTTCAGGATGAACCTATTATGCATTTGAGCGAACCACATCTTTTAGCGGTTTCACAAATGGCAAAACCATCAGTAAAAGTGTTACTTTCCGGTGAAGGTGCTGATGAATTAATGGGTGGCTATGTGAGATATAAAGCTTTACAATATCCATCATTGTTGAATTCAATTGCAACAATTGGTAATTTGGACCTATTTACAAATAAGCCTCGTTATGAAAAGTTAACGCGTTATGCGCAAATTAGTAAAAAATCAGAACTGGTGATGTTTAATGGCTCTAATATTTATCCAAAAGATATTGAGGAAATTTATGGAATTAACACACTTCCAAAAAATGAATACAGAAAACAAATTTATAAAGAAGCAAAATCTTTATACCCGGATAATTTAAGAAGACAAGCGCTGTATTTTGATCAACATACTTACTTATGTTCGCTGCTGGACAGAAATGACCGCTGCACAATGGGTGCATCCATTGAATGCCGAGAACCATTTTTAGATCCAAGATTAGTCATTGGCTTGGGCTCATTAGAGGACAAATGGTTATTTGCGGGCAAGAAATGGAAATTCATTCTCAAATCAGCTATGAAAGAACGTTTACCAGATGAAATTCTAAAATTTAGAAAAGTAGGTCTAAGCGCTCCTTGGGGTGATTATATTACAAATAGCCCTGCCTTTAAGGAAGAATTAGAATCTTTTTCGAAAAGTGAGCTGTTTCAAAATCCCTATTTTGAAAATATAAATATTAAAAAAATGGTTCAGAATTTACAAAAAGGGGATGTTACTATGACTCCTTATATTATGCCGCTCTTCATGATGCATATCTGGATGAAATCTTACGCAAATAAATTTTAATCCTTACTTTTGAATTTAGGATTCACAAAAGCTAACTCTTTCATGGAAATACAATATAATTTCTCTTTAAAAAAATACAATACATTTGGCATTGAAGCCAAAGCAAAACAGTTCGTCGCCGTTCATTCTATTGACGAATTGAAACATATTTTAGAAGAAAACAAAGCACAGAAAAAATTTATTTTGGGTGGCGGAAGCAATATGCTTTTGACACAGGACATTGACGCACTGGTTATTCATATTGATTTGAAAGGAAAAAAAATTATCAAAGAAAATGATGATTTTGTCTGGGTCGAAAGTCAAGCTGGAGAAAACTGGCATGAATTGGTTCTTTGGACAATCGACCAAAATTTTGGCGGAATGGAAAACATGTCTTTAATTCCCGGAAATGTGGGTACCACTCCCGTTCAAAACATCGGTGCTTATGGTACTGAAATCAAAGATACTTTTGTTTCCTGCGAAGCAATGAATATAGAAACTCAAGAAATTAAAACCGTCGTGAAAGACGATTGTCATTTTGGTTACAGAGAAAGTGTGTTCAAAAACGAGGCGAAAAATCAATATGTTATTACTTCTGTTGTTTTCAAATTGACAAAACGCAATCATAAGATCAATATTTCTTACGGCGACATTACAGCTGAATTGGCAAAAAACCACATCACAAATCCAAGTTTAAAGGACGTGAGCAATGCGGTGATAGCAATTCGTAAAAGCAAATTACCCGATCCAAAAGAACTGGGAAATAGCGGTAGTTTCTTTAAAAACCCTATTCTCTTAAAATCTGATTTCGAAAAAATTCATCAACAATTTCCAGAAATGAAATATTATGATGTTTCCCCAACGGAAGTAAAAGTTCCCGCTGGCTGGTTGATCGAACAAGCCGGTTTCAAAGGAAAACGTTTTGGTGATGCCGGAATACATAAAAATCAAGCATTGGTTTTAGTCAATTACGGCAATGCAACGGGACAAGAGATTTTGAATGTTTCAAAGAATATTCAGGAGACTATTTTTAAGACTTTTGGAATTCATATTGAAGCCGAAGTAAATGTGATATAGGTTTCAGTATTCAGTATTCGGTCGTAATGTTCAGCTGCAGTAAAAGCCGTAATATAGATTGCAGATCTGAGAGTGTGCATACCAAAATAGTATTTTAAAATTCGTTAATCCAAAATCACAAATCACCATGTACATCCCAGATATTTACAAAAACGAAAATCAAGAAGACATAACTGCTTTCTTGAAACAAAATAGTTTTGGCATTCTAATCAATCAAACTAATGGAAAATTGTGGGCGACTCACATTCCGTTAGAACTGCAAACGAATAAAGAAGGTAAAACAATTTTAGAAGGACATATATCTAAAGAAAATCCGCAATGGCAAGGTTTCACGGAAAACGACCAAATATTAGCCGTTTTTTCGGGACCACATTCTTACATCTCTCCTTCGTGGTACGATCACGAAAATGTCCCAACATGGAATTATATTGCGGTTCATGTTTACGGAAGAATAAAAATTATTGAAGGCGATGCAGTAATCGAATCGCTGAAAAAACTAGTCGATAAATACGAACAGAATTCGGAAAACCCGGTTCGCATAGAAGATTTATCCCAGAAAACGATGATGCAAAGTCGCGGAATTGTCGCTTTTGAAATCGAAATTGATGAGATTCAAGCCACAAAAAAAATGTCTCAAAATCGTGATGATAAAAACTATCAAAATATCATTTCTGAGTTGGAAAAAACCAACATAAATCAGTCCATTGCTGTCGCAAATGAAATGAAGAAATGCCCCCGATAAATTCTTTCAAAATTCACAGTTTATGATTAAAAATTCATAATTGTATTCATACCTTTGCGCTCTCTCGAAATTTCGGGACTAAAAACTCACTAAACTCAGATGCTTATTATTATTCTTTACTTTTTTATTTTTATTGTTGCCGTTCAGATTTTGTATTACTTGGTTATTTTTGGAAAATTTTCTTTCGCAAAAGCGCAAAAGATAACACCCAAAAGAATTCCGATATCGGTTATTGTTTGTGCCAAAAACGAAGAAGAAAACGTAACAAATTTTATTCCGTTACTAGCTGAACAAAATTATCCTGATTTTGAAATTGTCTTAATTGACGATGCTTCGAGCGACGATACATTGGCTCTTTTTGAAGGTTTTGAAAAACAATATCCAAATGTACGTTTGGTGAAAGTGCAAAACAACGAAGCCTTTTGGGGCAACAAAAAATACGCATTGACTTTAGGAATCAAAGCTGCAAAAAAAGAATATTTATTATTCACTGATGCCGACTGCTATCCAACATCAAAAGAATGGATTACAGCGATGAGCTCTCAATTTACGATGCAAAAAACAATTGTTTTGGGTTATGGTAAATATGAAAAAGTAGCTAATTCTTTTTTGAATAAAATCATTCGTTTTGAAACTTTGCTCACCGCCATTCAATATTTTTCTTGGGCAAAAATAGGTCATCCATATATGGGCGTGGGTAGAAACCTAGCGTATAAAAAAGAAGAGTTTTTCAGTGCCAATGGTTTTATTGAGCACATGCAAGTTCGTTCCGGTGATGATGATTTGTTCATTAATCAAGTCGCAAATGCGAGAAACACAGCCGTTTCCTATACACCCGAAAGTTTCACTTATTCTAAACCAAAAACGACTTACAAAGACTGGATTATACAAAAAAGAAGACATATTGCTACAGCAAACTATTACAAGAAATTCGATAAATTTCAATTAGGCGTTTTCTATTGTTCGCAACTACTTTTTATTTTACTTACGATACTATTACTGGCCTTTCAGTTTCAATGGATAATAGTACTAAGTTTATTTGGTTTACGTTATTTAGTATCTTGGATTGTTATTGGATTTTCGGCCGGGAAATTAAAAGAAAAAGATGTGGTATATTGGTATCCAATAATCGAATTAGTACTTATAGTCACGCAAATTAATATCTTTATAACAAATACATTCTCAAAACCGGTACATTGGAAATAAACAAACAAATAGAAAAAGCAAAACAAGGTGACCAAGTTGCCTTCACTTTTCTATTGGATTATTATTGGAATGAAGTGTATGGTTTCATGCTTAAACGCACTGAAAATGAAACCAATGCCGAAGATATTACTATCGAGACGTTTTCCAAAGCCTTTGACAAAATAGCCACTTATAATTCGGAATTTCAGTTTAATACTTGGCTTATTGCTATTGCAAAAAACGTTCACATCGATTTATTGCGAAAAAAGAAATCGAGTCTTTTTGTCGAAATTACAGATGAACAAGACCAGCAAGCCTACAATATTGCTGATACGACTCCATCGGCAGAAGATGAATTGATTACAGAGCAAAACCTTTCACAGTTACTACAATTCATCAAAGAATTAAAACCGCATTATCAGGAAGTAATTCAACTTCGCTATTTTCAGGAAATGAGTTATCAGGAAATCGCCAATAAAATTGACGAACCTTTGAGTAATGTAAAGATCAAACTGCTTCGCGCCAAGAAACTATTGGCAGAAATTATTCAGAATAAAAGATAGTTTAATAGGTTAACGGTTATTTGGTTAATCGTTTATTTGGTTAATCCGTTATTCGCTTATTAGGTTAAAACGATTCAACAGTTAGACGCCTAAACAATTAAACTAAAAAATTTTGCACTTTATATACTAAAATTCCTGTTATTTACGTTGTTAAATAAAACACCCATTGCTTATGATTTAAATGCTACTTAACCATTAAATCCATAAACCATGTCAAAATTAAGCATCTACGAAACCAGCTGGTTAAACCTTGTTTTCGAGCACAGAAACAAAGAATATGGAGCGTATAAATTACGTCAGGAAAGCACTAAAACATCCCTATTTGCACTTTTTATGGGACTATTATTATTAGCTTCCGCATTGAGTATTCCTCTTGTTATTAATCATTTTTATCCAGACAACAGGATCACAATTCCTATTCCCGAATTTATGACACCGATTGAAATAATCGAAATAGCACCAAATGAAATTAAGAAAATAGACAAGCCGATTCTTCCTGAAGTTAAAACGGCAAATACAGCAATACCAATTGAAAGCAAACAACTTGTCAATCCAATTATTGTTGAAGCATCACAAGCTAGTCCAGAAATTATAAAAAATACACAAAACACAAGTACAGCAAGCGCAATTACCGATGGTACAGCAGTCGTGGGAATAAATGCAACCTCTGCAGCGGGAACGGCAACAGAAAATGCAAGTGCTGGCGATCCGGGAGATACTGTCGTGGCCAGTGTTGCGCTTGACAAACTTCCAGAATTTCCAGGAGGCATCAATAAATTTTACTCGTATGTTGGAAATAATTTTGAAAAACCAGAAATCGAAGGCGTAAACGTCATTCGTGTTTATGTATCGTTTGTCATTGAAAAAGATGGTGCCATGACGGATATTCAGGTGAAAAATGATCCAGGTTACGGTTTAGGTAAAGAAGCCATTCGAGTATTGAAATCGTTGCGAACAAAATGGTCTCCGGGAATGGTTGGTTCAAAAGCGGTCCGAACTGCCTACAACTTGCCCATTACGGTACAGATGAATTAATTGGATTTTGTAAATATCCTGAAAACTTCAAAATTCAAAATTCTTTGTTCTTTGTTCAAAATTTAAAATAAGGTCGAATAATCAACTTGGACTTTTGAATTTTGAACGTGAAATTTAAAAACATTCTTTCTGTTTGTAAAGGATAAAGAACAAAATTTATTTAAAAAATCAAAAGCTTCATTTAATTTTGAAGCTTTTTTTGAATATCACATCTAACTTTTTTAAATTTTATCTAAATACAACAAAAAGTACTAATCTAGCCCTGATAGAGCCGATATCCTCGTAGTCCCGAAGCTTCGGGACGAAGAGATAAAGGCGAAAGCAGGACAACTATTAATTAAAATATTCAAAAAAATCTGCTCCTCATGCTTTAATAGCTCTTGCTTCAAATAAACATATAAACGAATCCACAAATAGACTACATTCATTATCTTTGCGCTTTGAAAATTGATATATGGAAACTGTTTTAGAAAATACTTTACCGATAGGAAAACCGAAATGGTTGAAGGTAAAACTCCCAATTGGCCAAAAATATACAGAGCTTCGTGGCTTAGTTGATAAATATAGTCTTAATACGATTTGTACCTCAGGAAGCTGTCCAAATATGGGCGAATGCTGGGGAGAAGGAACGGCAACGTTTATGATTTTAGGAAATGTGTGTACGCGTTCTTGTGGTTTTTGTGGTGTAAAAACCGGAAGGCCTGAAACCGTAGACTGGGATGAGCCAGAAAAAGTGGCACGTTCTATAAAAATCATGAATATTAAACATGCTGTAGTTACCAGCGTGGATAGAGATGATTTGAAAGATGGTGGTTCCATTATTTGGATTGAAACCGTTAAAGCTATTCGTAGAATGAATCCCAACACTACTTTGGAAACTTTGATTCCTGATTTTCAAGGTATCGAAAGAAATATTGATCGAATTATAGAAGCCAATCCCGAAGTAGTTTCGCATAATGTAGAAACCGTTCGCAGGCTGACTCGTGAAGTACGTATTCAGGCAAAATATGACCGAAGTTTAGAAGTTTTGAGATACTTGAAAGAGAAAGGTATTCGCAGAACTAAATCTGGAATTATGCTTGGACTTGGCGAAAAAGAAGAGGAAGTTTTTCAAACGATGAGAGATTTGCGTGAAGCTAATGTCGATATTGTAACGATAGGTCAATACTTGCAACCCAGTAAAAAACATTTGCCTGTAAAAGAATTTATAACGCCAGATCAATTTGAGATATATGAGAAATTTGGGTTGGAATTGGGTTTTCGTCATGTAGAAAGCGGCCCATTAGTTCGCTCTTCTTACAAAGCTCAAAAACACATATTATAGTCGAATGTCTTAAAGTCAGAAAGTCGAAAGGCTTGACATATTGACTTTAGGACTTTAGGATTTTAAGACTTTAAGACTTATGATTAGAATTGCCATTAATGGTTTTGGAAGAATTGGAAGAAATTTATTTCGCCTGCTTTTAAACCATCCCGATATTGAAGTAATTGCCATAAATGATATTGCTGACACCAAAACAATGGCCCATTTAGTGAAATATGACAGTATTCACGGGGTTTTGCCTCATGCGGTAACTGTCGATGAAAAAGGATTTATTATAGATGGAAACCATTTTTTGTTTTTTCATGAAAAAAAGATTTCAAACTTGGATTGGAAAAGTTTAGACATTGATTACGTAGTGGAATCGACCGGTAAGTACAAGACTTTTGATGATCTAAATGCTCATATTCTAGCTGGTGCAAAAAAAGTCATTCTTTCCGCACCTTCTGAAGTAGACTCTATAAAAACTGTTGTTCTGGGTGTGAATGAAAATAGTCTTGACGGCACTGAAACCATTGTTTCTAATGCAAGTTGTACTACAAATAATGCCGCACCAATGATGAAAGTTATTGATGAACTTTGCGGTATTGAACAAGCATATATCACTACCATTCATTCTTACACGACTGACCAGAGCTTACATGACCAACCGCACAAGGATTTGCGTAGGGCTCGTGGTGCTAGTCAGTCTATAGTTCCTACAACAACTGGAGCGGCTAAAGCATTAACAAAAATTTTTCCTACATTGCAGGGGAAAATAGGTGGTTGTGGTATTAGAGTTCCCGTTCCAGATGGTTCTTTGACGGATATAACGTTCAATGTAAAACGAGCGGTTACTATAGAAGAAATAAATGCCGCTTTCAAGGTTGCGGCACAAACTAATTTAAAAGGAATTCTCGATTACACAGAAGATCCAATCGTTTCCGTGGATATTATTGGTAATAGAAATTCTTGTTTGTTTGACGCACAACTGACCTCCGTTATTGATAAAATGGTAAAAGTAGTTGGCTGGTATGATAATGAAATAGGATATTCATCCAGAATAATTGATTTAATTCTTTTGGTAGAAAGTAAAAATAAAAAATAAAACAATTCAGTTATACATGAAGCAATTGTTCGTTTTTATCTTTTTTTGCAGTTCATTTCTGTATTCTCAAACTAATGAGAAAACAGATAGTCTTACGTATTACAAAAATTTGACCACTTCAAATATCAAATCCGATAAATACCAACAGGCCATATTTTATACACAAAAAGCTATAAATTATGCTAAATTAAGTCGGGATGTCCAAACGCAAGCTGATCAAACGTTTAAATTAGCAAAACTATATTTTGAATTAAAAAAATATAACGACGCTATAAAATCATTTCAAAAAAGCATTTCATTCTACAAAAAATTAGAACCAAGTTCGAATTATGCATACGCGACTTATTATCTAGGCTTGAGTTATATTGAAAAAAGAAATTTTAAGGACGCCGAAATTTATTTTAATAATACCAAATCAATAATTAATAATTTAAAAAGCTCTGATTCTGCCCAAATAAACAACCTGCTGTATCTGCAGAAAGGGATTATAAGTAAATCAAAAGGGAATTATGATTTAGCTTCGGCAATATTCAAAACCATAATTGCAAAACCGTATAATGGGGCAATACTGGATACCAGAACTGAAGCTTTGTACCAAATAGGAACGGTTGAAGCTTCCAAAAAAAGATACAATTTAGCTTTAAATTATCTCAATAAAGCATTAGAAAATAATGCTAGGAATAACAATTCTGACCAAAAATCGAATATTTTACTCGCATTGAGTTCTGTTTACGAAAAAATGTTAGATAAAAACAACGCCTATTCGTATTTGAAACAACATCTTAATTTGAAAGAGAGCATCTCAATTTTAAATAACGAAAGACTTGGCATTGATGATTACAATGAATTTAAAGAGTCCGAACGGTTAAAAGAAATTGTACAAATTGGCAATCAAAATAAGCAGCAGCAAAAAGCGAATAAATTCTCTAAATTAATTAGTATCCTCGCCATTGCCCTAATCTCTATTTTGTCTTTATTGAGTTTATCATTATATAAAAACAACATCATTAGAACACAATCCAATCTAATGCTAAAAGAAAAAAATAAAGAATTAGAAATTGCCAAGGACAAAGCAGAAAAAGCCTCCAATGCAAGATCTGAATTTTTATCCACGGTAAGCCATGAACTTCGTACACCACTCAATGCTATAAATGGTATCGCTCATTTATTATTGGAAGAAAAGCCAAAGAGGTCTCAAATGAAATATCTGACTTCATTAAAATTTTCAGGCGATTACTTGACAAAATTTATAAATGAAATCTTAGAAATAAACAAAATCGATTCTAATAAAATTGAAATTGAATATATCAATTTTAATCTTAAACAATTATTAGAAGATATACAAAACTCTTTAAAAGAAATAGCAGCAGTAGGAAACAACAAATTCAACCTTGAAATTGACCATTCAATTCCTGATTATTTGATTGGTGATCCCACAAAACTATCACAGATAATCCTGAATTTGATTAACAATGCGCTAAAATTCACTAAAAATGGTACTGTAAATGTAATTACTAAACTAAAATCATTAGAGAATGACCATGCTACTGTATATTTTGAAATAGTTGATACCGGGATTGGAATTCCTGAAGACAAATTAAAAAGTGTTTTTGATAGTTTTTCGCAAGGCTCGATAGAGGTAAATCGGAAATACGGAGGAACTGGTTTAGGTTTAACAATCGTAAAGAAATTAATTAAAACTCTTGGCGGTCATATACGCCTGAAAAGTATTGTGGGAGAAGGATCTTCTTTTTCCTTTGAATTAAAATTTAAAAAAGGCTCTGAATTATTGAAAGTAGAAGAAAAACGTAAAACATATGATGATTCTATTTTAGCGAATAAAAAAATACTTTTGGTGGAGGACAATAAAATTAATCAAATGATTTCAGCAAAAATGCTCGAAAACAAAGGAATAATTTGTTACATAATTGACAACGGTGAAGAGGCGATTGAAACAGCTAAAAACAATAAATTTGACTTAATTCTAATGGATGTTCATTTACCGGGTATAAACGGTACTATAGCAACTGAACGAATTAGAAAATTTGATCAAAAAACACCAATAATCGCCCTAACTGCAATATCATTGGATGAAAATCGTGACATGTTATTATCGTTTGGAATGAATGATGTTATCACAAAACCATTCATTCCTGAAGAATTTTACAGCGTAATTGCAAATTATGTTTAGGGCTATCTAATATTTTACAATCAATTCTTTAATTAGGCTTCGAACCATTGGTTCTGCTTTTTTCGCGGCTTCCAGTACTTCATCATGTGAAATAGAATCTATATTTTCTTCATTTCCCATATCCGTAATAACAGAAATCCCGAATGTCTCAATGTCCATGTGACGTGCGACAATTACTTCTGGAACGGTTGACATTCCTACACAGTCTGCACCAAGAATTTTTACCATTCTATATTCCGCTAAGGTTTCAAAAGTTGGTCCTTGAAGTCCTAAATACACGCCATCGAAAACTTCAATGTTTAAATCAAGCGCTATTTCTTTTGCCTTAGTAATCATCTTTCTCGAATAAGGTTCGCTCATATTGACAAAACGAGGTCCAAAACGCTCGTCATTTTTTCCTCGTAATGGATGTTCAGGCGTCATATTGATATGATCCTTTATAAGAACAATTGAACCTACTTTATAATTTGGATTTACACCACCGGATGCATTAGAAACAACTAACTTATCTATGCCTAAAAATTTCATTACTCGAACCGGGAAAGTAACTTCAGTCATGCAATATCCTTCATAAAAATGAAATCTTCCTTGCATTGCAACTACTTTCTTTTTCCCAATGGTTCCAAAAACTAAAGCTCCTTTGTGACCTAAAACAGTCGATACAGGGAAATTTGGAATTTCATTGTAAGGCAAGGTATATTCTACTTTCATTTCATCTGTAAAACTCCCTAATCCTGAACCTAAAATCACACCATATTCTGGGGTAAAATCAATTCTTTCTTTAATATAACTAACGGTTTCTTGTACTTGTTCCCACATAATTTGTAATGGTTTTATCAAAATTTTCGCCTGAAATTTCGGCACCGGAAAGGAACGAACTTTGTATCGGTAAATAGAAAAGTTGTTCGCTTGGCAAACTTCCTTTTAATCGCACATAATCTTTCTCGGTAGTAATAATGATGTTGTTTTGAGCTAAATTTTTAATTTCTAAAATATCTTTATCGGTAAAATTATGATGGTCTGGAAAAGATAAACAGACATCATTGGCATCTTGCAAATAGGCGAAAAATGGCTCGGGCTTGGCGATTCCTGCCACTAATAATTTTGAAGCAGACTGAATTTCATTTACGTTTATCTTTCGGTTTTTCCCATAAATAAAATTGTCGTAGGCTATAAAAGTAAAGTATAATTCTTGGTTTACTGAAAGTTTTAATTTGTTTCTAATCTCATTCTGTTTTTCCGGCGAAAGATTAAAAGGACATTTGGTCACAATAATCACGTTGGCTCTTTTTGCTCCGGTTTTGCTTTCGCGCAAATTTCCGGTTGGTAAAATAAAATCATCAGAATACAAATCCCCATAAGAAGTGAGTAAAATATAGAAACCCGCTTTTACTTTCCGGTGTTGAAAAGCATCATCTAACAAAATGATTTCTGGTTTAATCTTTTGCGAAAGCAATTGCTCTATTCCATTTTTTCTATCGGCATCAACGGCAACTTGGATGGTTGGGAATTTTTCGAAAAACTGAAAAGGCTCATCGCCAAGAACCCGCGCATTAATTGTTTCATCAGCCAAAATAAATCCCTTAGATTGTCTTTTATATCCTCTGCTTAATGTGGCGACTTTATATTTATCCGAAAATAACCGAATTAAATATTCAATTTGCGGTGTTTTTCCTGTACCGCCAACACTCAGATTTCCAACAGCGATAATGGGTAAATCAAAAGCATACGTTTTCAAAACACCTTTGTCGAAAAGAAAATTCCGAATACTCGTTATCACGCCATATAAAATGGCAAATGGAAACAGTATTTTTCGCAGTAAATTCATTGTACGAAAGTAGAATATTTTATTTTAAAGTTGATTTGTTTATTCGTTAATTTGTTTATTAGAAAATCCAGAAATAAAAAATCAAAAATCTGATATTATGAAATCAGAGATTACGAATACCAAAAAAACTAAACGATGAGTAAAATCAAAGAAATAATTTCTGTACTCGAAGAAATGGCGCCACTCGCCTATGCCGAAGATTTTGATAATGTAGGTTTATTAGTTGGCGATCAAGAGTCAGAAGCAACAGGCGTTTTAGTTTGTCATGATGCTTTAGAAAATATAATTGAGGAAGCAATCGCTAAAAAATGCAATTTGGTGGTTTGTTTTCATCCCATATTATTTTCCGGATTAAAAAAAATAACAGGCAAGAATTATGTGGAGCGAGCAGTAATTAAGGCAATAAAAAATGACATTGCCATATATGCCGTTCACACCGCTTTGGACAATCATCAGGATGGCGTTAATAAAATTTTCTGTGATGCATTGGGTTTAATAAACACAAAAGTACTGATTCCGAAGCAAAATTTCATTCGGAAATTAGTGACTTATACCATTCCCGAAAATGCAGAACAGGTTCGCAATGCCCTATTCGATGCCGGAGCAGGAAGTATAGGAAATTATGAAGATTGCAGTTTCAATTCAAAAGGAATTGGAACTTATATGGGAAATGAGCACAGTAATCCTCAAATGGGCGAACGATTTGAGTTTGTTCAAGGCGACGAAATCAAAATCGAAGTGACTTTCGAAAAACATTTGGAAAACAAAATTCTAAAGGCACTTTTTAAAAGTCATGCATACGAGGAAGTAGCTTATGAAATTTATGAGCTACAAAACAAACATCAAAATATTGGTTTAGGAATGATTGGCGAATTGAAAAATCCAATGAAGGAAAAAGATTTTCTACTGTTTGTAAAAGAGAAAATGCAGTCTGATGGTATTCGTCATTCCAACTTTATAGGAAAAGAAGTAAAAAAAATAGCCGTGCTTGGAGGAGCTGGAAGTTTTGCCATAAAAAATGCTATTCAGGCTGGAGCCGATGTGTTTTTAACGGCGGATTTAAAGTATCATCAGTTTTATGAGGCCGAAAATCAACTTTTATTGGCAGATATTGGACATTTTGAAAGCGAACGCTATACAAAAAATTATATTGTTGACTATCTTCGGAAAAAAATCCTTAATTTTGCAGTTATTTTATCAGAAGAAAATTCAAATCCAGTTAAGTACTTATAGAATATGGCGAATACGAAAGAATTAAGTGTTGAGGACAAGTTAAGAGCAATTTACGATTTACAATTAATTGACTCTAGAATTGACGAAATTAGAAACGTAAGAGGTGAACTTCCTCTAGAAGTGGAAGATTTAGAAGATGAAGTTGCCGGTTTAAGCACGCGTTCAGAAAAATTGAAAAGTGAACTCGAAGTTATCGAAGATCTAATCAAAGCAAAAAAGAATGCAATTGATGAGCACAAAGAGGCAATCAAAAAATACACAAAACAGCAAGAAAGCGTTCGTAACAACAGAGAATTTAATTCGTTGACTAAAGAGATTGAATTTCAAGAATTAGAAATTCAATTGTCTGAAAAACAAATTAAAGAAATGAAAGCTTCAATCGAACATAAGAAAGAAGTAATTTCTCAGTCAAAAGAAAGATTAGAAACTAAATCTAATCACTTGAAACATAAAAAGTCAGAATTAGACGCAATCATGTCTGAAACTGCTAAAGAAGAAGCTTTTTTAACTGAAAAATCAGGGGAATATCAAGCTTTAATCGAAGAAAGATTATTAAAAGCGTACACTAGAATCAGAACAAGTGTTCGCAATGGTTTAGCTGTTGTTTCTATTGAAAGAGGTGCATCTGCAGGATCATTCTTTACAATTCCACCGCAGACACAAGTAGAAATTGCTTCAAGAAAGAAAATCATCACTGATGAACATTCAGGAAGAATATTAGTCGACAGTGTATTGGCTGACGAAGAAAAAGAAAAAATGGAAAAATTATTTTCTAAGTTTTAATTCTATTTAAGTCCCGATTCACATCGGGACTTTTTTATTATGAAAAAAAAATTATATTTCGTTTACACTAAATCTATTGGATTATATATAAACTTTTTGAGTTTTGTATTTCCTGAAAAAGCTACGAAATTAGCTTACGCTCTTTTTAGCGAACCTAGAGAAGGAAGATTAACAAAAAACAATCTCCCTAAAATCCTTCAGGAAGCTCAAACCGAAACTTTTCAATACGACGAACATTATTTCCAAACCTATACTTGGAAAGGGAATGACACTATTATCCTTTTGGTTCATGGTTGGGAAAGTAATGCTTCACGCTGGGAAAATATACTACCCTATTTACAAAAATCTGGAAGCACCATAATTGCCATCGATGGACCTGCACATGGTTTATCAAGTGGAAAAGAATTTAATATTCCGCAATATGCCAAGTTTATAGACATTGCTGTGCAAAGATTTAATCCAAAATACTTAATTGGACATTCTTTAGGCGGCAAAACTTGTTTGTACTACCAAGCAAAATACCAAAACAACAATATTGAAAAAATGGTGATTTTAGGCTCTCCAAGCGATTTTAAAATTATACTCTATAATTACATTTCGATGTTGAGTCTAAATTCTAGAATTTCAAAAGGTTTAGAAGATCACTACTTAAAAGAATTCAAACTTAAATTAGAACATTTTTCAGGAAAATTTTTCGCTTCCAAAATAAAAACCAAAGGTTTAATCGCTCACGATATTAATGATACAGTTGTTTTATTTGAAGAAGGCAAAAAAATTGCAGGCGCATGGGAAAATGCAGTTTTTATAGAAACAAAAGGGTTGGGGCATAGCCTGCATGATGATGAATTATACAAGAAAGTCTACCACTTTTTATTTGAAACAGAATAACTACAATAATACAGTTGTAAAATATTTTACTGCTTTCTTAATTTTTCAAATAAACAAATACTCACATAAACGATTAAACAATTTAGTATTACTTTTGCACTATGGAAGAAAATCTAAAACGCCTCAACAAATTCATTGGAGAAACAGGATATTGCTCCCGTCGCGAAGCCGATAAACTAATCGACGAAGGACGTGTGACTATAAATGGAGTTGTACCTGAGTTAGGAACAAAAGTTTCCCCTGATGACGAAGTGCGTATTGATGGAAAATTGATTCGTGAGAAAAACGAAAAACCCGTTTACCTCGCTTTTTATAAACCCGTAGGAATCGAATGTACCACGAACTTAGACGTTCGCAACAATATTGTAGATTACATCAATTATCCAAAACGTATTTTCCCGATTGGGCGATTAGACAAAGCCAGTGAAGGATTGATTTTCATGACTAATGACGGTGATATCGTTAATAAAATATTACGCGCCAGAAACAATCACGAAAAAGATTATACTGTAACGGTAAACAAACCGATAACCGATCGCTTCATAGAAAGAATGGGAAATGGAATTCCGATTTTGGATACCGTTACCCGAAAATGTAAGGTCGAGCAGATCAGTAAAGACATCTTTAAAATTGTGCTTACACAAGGTTTAAATCGTCAAATCCGTAGAATGTGTGAGTATTTAGGCTACGAAGTTATAGCTCTTAAACGCATCCGAATCATCAACATCTCGCTTGATGTTCCCATGGGAAGATACCGCGATTTGACTGATGCTGAAATCAAAGAATTAAACGAACTTATTGAACCTTCCAGTAAAACAGAAGAAGCCAGTTTACCAAAAGCGGAACCTACAAAAAGAAGAACGGAATTCATTAAAAAAGATGACCCGAGATTTAAAAAAAGAGGGGATTATTGATTGTTATCCAAAGAAAATCTATTTTTCTTACTCTTGACTTTAATTTGATGCAATATGGCCAACTTGGTTATATCCTCTTTTAAAAATTTTATGGAATCTTTCCAAACATTAGCACATTCAACCCGAAAAAAAGACACAAAACATAGTACAACTATTTTCCGTCTCCGGATTTTATTTACATTTTGATATCTTTTTCGAATTATTCGAAACAAAATATAGTAAATTTCTTTTGTTTTTTGTATGGTAATCTATATATTTTAAAAAAATTACTAAAAATTTAAAACAGTATAACTTTATATTGCTTAAATTTACTTACCCATTTCTTTGATTTTCAGCACAATATGAATTAATCTTAAATTCTATATTATGAAAAATAAACAAAGAACACTCGATTTTTCATTAATGTTTGTAATAAGAAAAAGGAGCAAAATTATTTCAGTAATAATGATTTTTGCCTTCTTAAATTTAACTGTTGGTTGCACCTTTTACAAGACTAAACAAATACCTACTAACTCAGATAATTTTGTCAATAAATACAGATCCATAAATAAAAATGACCGCTATGTAATTATTCATTCCGGCAGTGACACTTGGCATTTAAATAATGTAGTGTTAAATGAAGACAAAAAAGAAATTACAGGTTCACTTCAAGAATTAAATGAATACCATAAATTGCTCTCTTATAAAGGGAAAAAAATATCTAAACAAAGTTACAAATCAAGTAAGGCATTCGAACTTCATTTTTACACCAAAGAAAATTTAGATAAAAACACAACTAGCGAAGTTATCATTCCTTTTTCAAACATCGAAAAAATGGAAGCTTATGTACCAGATACCGGTAAAAAAGTGCTGAGTATCTTGGGCTTTACTTTTGCAGGATTAGCCCTAGTTGGCATTCTTGTCGCTGTTCTTAAAAGTTCCTGTCCTTTTGTTTATATAAAAAATGGCGACGCCTATACCTTCACTGGCGAACTTTATCCAGGTGCGATTCTTCCGAATCTTGAACGTACGGACTATCTTCCGCTTCCTGATTTCATCCCACAAAATGCGGAATATACTCTTAAAATATCTAACGAATTAAAAGAGATTCAGTACACTGATTTGGCTCAGCTTGTGGTTTTGAACCATGCCGAAAACACCTCAGTTTTATTGGATCAAAACGGAAAACCACATTCCTTTTCGAACACAATAAATCCCCAACAAGTAACAATTGATGGCGCAACTTTTGATGCGGCTCCCTCGTTGAAAAAAGACAACATTTCATACCTCTTTGACCATGAAAGATCAAAGGATGATCAATGGAATAATATCATTTTATCCTTTGACAATATCAACTATTCCAAGCAGGCAAAATTAGTCTTATCGGCTAAAAACTCGTTATGGTTGGATCTCGTTTACGGAAAATTTAATGAGCAATTTGGTTTCTATTTTAATCGATTCCAAAAACAACAACACAATGTTCCTGCAGAAAAAAATATCCAATGGAGAAATGATCAGGGCATTCCATTATCGGTTTATCTTAAGTCAGACAAGGATTGGGTTTTAATTGAAAAAATTAATCCGGCTGGGCCAATGGCTTTCCGGGATTTAATTATACCAATTGATTTGGAGAAAATAAACGCTAAAAAAATAGAACTAAAACTCGAATGTGGTTTTATGTTTTGGGAAGTGGATTATGCGGCCATCGATTACAGTAAAAATAGCATATTGGAGCCACAATATATAAGTCCGTTTTCGGCGATTGATGAGAACGGAAAAAATGTAACTGCTTTATTAGACAAGGAAGATAAGAATTACTTGATTCAACCCAATATTGGAAATGAAGTAGTCTTGAAATATCGTGTCAAAGCTCATAAAAAGGGAGAACGTCAAACTGTTTTCTTAAAAAACAGAGGCTATTATGAATACATCCGGAATTATTCTGGAATTCCAAATTTTTCAAAACTGAAAACTTTTCGAGAAAAAGGCGCACTATCAAAATATTCCAAAGAAGAATATTATCAATTTACTGGAACTAAAAATTTGTCTGAAATAGTGTTTAATCATGAGTAACAATAATTCTATCAGTCCAAGCATTTCGGTTCCTTTTCTTAATGAAGAGGAAATAATATCGACGGAAATTCAAAAAACAGGAAAAAGACAAACGCTAATTTCAGGTTTGAGAAAGGAACTTGTACAATTATCCTATCGTTTAACAATCATTGGTGTTGCCATAAAAAGCTATAATAATCCTTGGAACTGGCTTTATGTACCATTAGCGTTAATAAGACTTAGAAGAAAAACCATTGGACAGCGCCGCATTTACAAATTGGCTAATGTGGATAAAAGATATTATTGGGGGCTTTTCACACCTGGTTGGAATGGAATTGCTTTCAAAAATTTTATTGCATCCGAGATGAATCATATTGTTCCGGTTAAACAAAAAGTCAATCGTTTTATCAGTGTTATTGTTGCTATTACCAAAAAATGTGCACTCCAATGTGAACATTGTTATGAATGGGAAAATATAAACAAAAAAGAAGTACTCACTCCAGAACAACTGAAAAGCATTGTTGCCAAAATTCAAGAACGAGGTGTCAGCCAAATTCATTTTTCAGGAGGAGAACCGCTTTTAAAAGTTGATTTATTAGTAGATCTTTTGAACAGTGCCAAAAAGGGAACCGAATTTTGGATTTTAACTTCAGGACTTAAGTTAACAGATGAAAACGCAAAAAAATTAAAATCAGCAGGCTTGAATGGCGTCATGATTAGCTTAGATCATTTTGACCCCGAAAAGCACAACAACTTTCGCGGATTTAAAGAGGCTTATTATTGGGTTGAAAACGGGGTTCAAAACGCAATAAATAATAAATTGGTTGTTGCCTTATCTCTTTGTGTTACCAAAGATTTTTCAACTCACGAAAACCTGATGACTTATGCTAAACTTGCTAGGAAAATGGGTGTTTCATTCATTCAAATATTGGAACCTAAAGCTGTTGGGCATTATCTCGGGAAAGACGTTTCACTATCAAATGAGCAAATTGGACTTTTGGAAAAATTTTATTTAGATATGAATTATGACCCAAAATATAAAAATTACCCGCTCATTAGTTACCATGGCTATTATCAAAGACATCAGCGTTGCTTCGGTGCAGGAAATCGCAGTTTTTATGTTGACACAGACGGTGATATTAACGCATGCCCATTTTGTCAGACAAAAACAGGGAATGTTTTAGATACAGATTTCGACAAATCAATCCTGCATTTACAAAATTCAGGATGTCCCAATTTTTATTCGAAAAATGATTAAAAAACTAATTTATGTTTTTCTTCAATGAAAATAGCTGGATGGCCGGAGCCATTATTTTAATTTTTAGGTATTTCCTAATAGCGGGAACAGCTTATTTTATATTTTACATTTGGAAAAAAAAGAAACTATCTCATTTGAAAATTCAACAAAAATTTCCAGAAGGAAAACAGCTGAGAAATGAAATCTTATTTTCTTTTCTCACTTTACTAATTTACAGCGGAACAAGCGGTATTGTATTGTATTGGTACAAAAAGGGAATTACAAAAATATATCATGACGTAAATGATTATGGTTTCTTTTATTTACTAGGCAGCGTTCTATTTATGATAGTTTTGCATGACACTTATTTTTATTGGACACATAAATTACTCCATTCATCAAAATGGCTCTTCAAATTCCACAAAATCCATCACCAATCTCATAATCCCACACCTTGGGCCGCTTTTGCATTTCATCCTGCAGAGGCACTGATTTCTTTAGGAATAATTCCCTTAATCATTTTTATTATACCTACGCATCCATTAGCACTAGTAATGTTTCTCTCTTTCATGACCATCTATAACGTTCTGATACATTTGGGCTATGAAATAATTTCCAAAAAAAAGTCGAATCTCTCTATTTGGAAATGGCAAAACACAAGCAAAAATCATGATTTACATCATGAAATAGGAGGTGGATTTAATTATGGATTGTATTTTTCCTTTTGGGATCGAATGATGGGATCATATAAAGAAAATCAGAATTAAAAATTAACCGATTTTTCTTTCTGCTTATAGTAATAAAACTGATAAACCTCCTCGAACCTTTGACCAAAACCGAAGAAGCGAGTTTACCCAAAGCGGAACCGGCAAAAAGAAGAACGGAATTCATCAAAAGAGATGATCCAAGATTTAAAGGACGAGGCGATTATTAGCATCCAGAAAATCGGCAATATTTAAAAGTAAAACACGAATTTCACTAATTCACACAAATTATTTTGTACAAATTAGTGAAATTCGTGTTTGAATATTAAGCCTAATTATTTTCTATTTGTAAATTTACTTTACTGAATCTTTCTACGTTTCGCTTTAACGATTTGGTTATCTACTAAAATTGCTTCATAAATTTGCTGTTTCAATAATGGAACATCAATTTCTTTAACAGAATTGAAAGTTAGCTTTTAAGCAAATTTTGTGGTTTCGAAAGTTTCGTCTAAAAATGAAATCCCTTTACAAAAACCAATCGCTACGCCTTTTTCAACTTTTCCCCAAGGAATGGAAGCAGGCCAAATATAACAAATTCGGGAATGGCGGTAATAAAAAGGAACATTGTAAGCCAATTTCTCCTTACAATCTGGCATACATTCAAGAATAATTTTTTGCAAAAAAAGAACAATTTCCAGTTCTTCTTCCGATAAATTATCCAGAAATTCATTTACACTTTCAAACTGTATTCCTTGTGGATTTCCCATAATTAAAAAAAAGCCTATTCGGACGAATAGGCTTTGTATTTTTATTATTTCCCTAACTTTAAAATTTTCATCTCTCTTGCCAAAAGCGTGTTTTTTAGCAGCATCGCGATGGTCATAGGCCCTACTCCTCCCGGGACAGGTGTAATAAAGCTTGCTTTCTTGCTTACATTTTCAAAATCTACGTCACCAGTAATCACATATCCTTTGTCATTTGTTTCGTCAGCAACTCTGGTAATACCCACATCGATTACAACGACACCGTCTTTTACCATCTCGGCTTTTAGGTAATTCGGAACACCTAAAGCGGTTATGATAATATCTGCTTGGGTTGTTATTTGAGCAATATTTTTGGTATAACTATGCGTCAAGGTTACTGTTGAATTTCCAGGAAACCCTTTTCTACCCATCAAAATACTCATTGGTCTTCCTACAATATGACTACGTCCTATCACAACAGTATGTTTCCCTTTGGTTTCCACTCCATATCTTTCTAACAACTCTAGGATTCCAAAAGGAGTAGCAGGAATAAAAGTGCTCATATCCAAAGCCATTTTTCCAAAATTCTCAGGATGAAAACCATCAACGTCTTTACTTGGATCAACTGCCATCAATACTTTTTGCTCATCAATTTGGTCGGGAAGTGGCAACTGAACTATAAATCCATCAATATTAGGATCCTCGTTCAATTCTTTTATTTTTTTAAGCAATTCGGTTTCCGATGTGGTGCTTGGCATTTTCACTAAAGTCGATTCAAAACCTACTCGTTCACATGCTTTTACCTTGCTTCCCACGTAAGTTAAACTCGCTCCATCGTTACCTACAATAACTGCTGCTAAGTGAGGTACTTTCTCCCCATTATTTTTCATTTTTTGCACTTCGGCAGCGATCTCGCCTTTAATATCCTCTGCTGTTTTTTTTCCGTCTAGTAGTTGCATTTTAATTTAGTTTAAAGTTTTAAAGTCGAAAGTCTTAAAGTAATTACAACCTTAAGACTTTCGACTTTTGACTCATTTTATCTCATTCCTGGCATACCGCCTTGCATTCCGCCCATCATCTTCATGAGGTTTTTCCCTCCTGGTCCTTGCATCATTTTCATCATCTTACTCATTTGCTCAAACTGTTTCATCAATTGATTAACTTGCTCTATTTTGGTTCCGGAACCTTTTGATATTCTGGCTTTTCTTTTAACATCAATAATTGCTGGTTTACTTCTCTCAGCAGGAGTCATCGAGTGAATGATAGCTTCAATATGTTTGAAAGCATCATCTTCAATTTCAACATCTTTCATTGCTTTTGAAGCACCCGGTATCATTCCAACCAAATCCTTCATATTACCCATTTTCTTTACTTGCTGAATTTGAGATAAGAAATCATCAAAACCGAATTCGTTTTTGGCAATCTTCTTTTGGATTTTTCTGGCTTCTTCTTCGTCAAATTGCTCTTGTGCTCTTTCTACCAAAGACACAACATCTCCCATTCCAAGGATACGTTCTGCCATACGAATAGGATAAAATACATCTATCGCATCCATTTTTTCGCCGGTACCAACAAATTTAATTGGTTTGTTAACTACTGATTTAATTGAAATAGCAGCTCCTCCACGAGTGTCACCATCTAATTTCGTTAAGATAACACCATCAAAATTCAATATGTCGTTGAAAGCTTTAGCAGTATTTACCGCATCTTGACCTGTCATTGCATCAACAACAAATAAGGTTTCTTGTGGCTGAATTGCTTTATGAACGCGTTCGATTTCGTCCATCATCTCCGTATCAACTGCCAAACGACCCGCTGTATCGACTATCACAACGTTGAACCCGTTTGCTTTCGCATGTTTGATTGCATTTTGAGCAATTTCAACAGGATTCTTATTTTCTGGCTCTGAATAAACCTCAACACCTATCGAATCTCCAACAACATATAATTGCTGAATTGCCGCAGGACGATAGATATCACAAGCTACCAAAAGTGGTTTTTTATTCTTTTTCGTTTGAAGATAATTCGCTAGTTTACCAGAAAATGTTGTTTTCCCAGATCCTTGCAAACCCGCCATTAAAATAACGGTTGGGTTTCCAGATAGATTGATTCCGGCAACATCACCACCCATTAATTCCGTAAGCTCATCTTTGACTAACTTTACTAATAATTGTCCTGGCTGAAGTGTAGTTAACACGTCTTGTCCAATTGCTTTTTCTTTTACTTTAGTAGTAAAATCTTTAGCAATTTTAAAGTTGACATCGGCATCAAGTAATGCGCGACGAACTTCTTTCAAAGTTTCGGCAACATTTACCTCTGTAATTTTTCCGTGACCTTTTAATATATGGAAGGCTTTATCTAACTTATCGCTTAAATTATCGAACATAATTTTATTTCTCTTTAATTAAGGTGCAAATTTAAGCATTTGATTTTGAAGTTTAAATACTATTATAAATAAAAAGAGGCTGTCTTCTTAAGACAGCCTCTTTTATGAATAAAATAAAAATATTTTTTAATTAATCCTTGTCATCTAAATCTGCTTCATTTTCAAGTAAATCTTTTATCAAATCCCCAATATCATTGTGACTATCATCACTAGCAGTACTAATTTCGATAACTCCATCTCCATCGGTATCTAACAATAGGCCTTGGTTTGCCAAAGTAGTTAATCTCGCCATTAAAGTATCAAGATGTATTTTAATGTTCAAAGATATATCATTACCATTGATCGTGAAATCTTTGTTGTGGTCTTCAAAATCCAATTCATGTTCCACATCCTTGTCGCTCCAGATAATAAATGGTTTCCCATTAATAGTTCCTTTAATCAAATAAGTCTTACCATTCATTTCACCAACTAATGTTGATTTTTCGAACTTAAATTCGATTTCCTCATATCTTGCATTCGGAACATTTACAGAAGTAATAAAAGGACTTAAGGTTAAGTTAGGATCAAGCAAATCCAATAAAAAAGGTCCATGAAGTTTAACGTCATCATGCTTTGGATCCATACTGTACATCGCATCTTCCATATCGGTTTCAAATTTGATCTTCCCAATATTAATTTTAAAGTCGGTTATAACTACTGTAGAAGTTGCTGTAGTTCGTGCAGTTAAAGAGGTCTTACCTGTTGAGGAAACTGCGGAAGCCTTTAATGTTACATTACCTCCCGAAGTGGAATCATTTGTACAAGAACTTATTACAAGTGCAAGTAATGCTAAAATTGAAATTTTTTTCATAATGGTATTTTTAAATTGTTAATTAATTCATAACGCAAAAGGCATGCCATTATTACATTCTTTCTGGTACACTGATCCCTAATAGTCGAAACGAAGCGGCAATCGTATCTGCTACTTTTTTAGAAAGTTGTACTCTGAATATTTTTTCATTCGCCACATCCGAACCTAAAATAGGTACTGCTTGATAAAATGAATTATATTCTCGCACTAAATCATAGGTATAATTTGCCAGTAGTGCAGGACTGTGATTTTGAGCCGCATTTTGTATCACTTCAGGAAATAATTCCAGTTGTTTCAACAATTCTTTTTCCTTTTCGTGAAGTGTGACTATTTCTGATTTATTAGAAAAATCAAAATTTGCTTTTCGAATTATAGATTGAATTCTGGCATAGGTGTATTGGATAAACGGCCCTGTATTTCCAGCAAAATCAACTGATTCCTCCGGATTAAAAAGGATTCGTTTTTTAGGATCCACTTTCAAAATGTAATATTTCAAAGCTCCTAGTCCTATCGTATTGTATAATTTAGCTTTTTCTTCAGCAGAATAATTGTCCAATTTCCCTAAATCTTCAGCAATTTTTTGAGCTGTATCTGTCATTTCCTGCATCAAATCATCAGCATCGACAACGGTTCCTTCACGGCTTTTCATTTTTCCCGAAGGTAAATCTACCATTCCGTATGACAAATGAAATAGGTTTTTAGACCATTCAAAACCTAATTTCTTCAGAATTAAAAATAATACTTTAAAGTGATAATCTTGTTCGTTACCAACAGTGTAAACCATACCACCTACATCTGGATAATCTTTCACACGTTGTATCGCTGTTCCAATATCCTGAGTCATATATACTGCTGTACCATCGGAACGAAGCACAATTTTTCGATCTAAACCTTCATCGGTCAAATCAATCCAAACAGAACCATCAGGATCTTTTTCGAATACTCCTTTTTCTAAACCAATCTGAACAACGTCTTTACCTAATAAATAGGTATTGCTTTCGTAATAAAAACAATCAAAATCAACTCCCAGATTTTTATAGGTAATGGCAAAACCATCATAAACCCAACTATTCATGGTTTTCCAAAGCGAAATCACCTCTTCATCACCAGCTTCCCATTTCAATAGCATTTCTTGAGCCTCCAGAATTATTGGCGCTTGTTTTTTGGCCTCTTCTTCTGTTTTACCTGCGCTCATCAATTGAGCAATCTCTGTTTTATACGCTTTATCAAAAGCTACATAATAATTACCAACTAATTTATCTCCTTTTAAACCTGTTGATTCCGGAGTTTGTCCGTTTCCAAATTTCTGCCAAGCCAACATCGACTTACAAATATGAATTCCCCTATCGTTTATGATTTGGGTTTTATATACTTTTTTACCTGAAGCTTTGATAATTTCGGCAACAGAATATCCTAATAGATTATTACGAACGTGACCTAAATGCAAAGGTTTATTAGTGTTTGGCGAAGAATATTCTACCATTACCGCTTTTTCATCGGGAGATGGAATAACGAAACCGTATTTGGCATCGTCTTTTATTTCATTAAAGAAAGTTAAATAATATTCGTCGGAAATTACAATATTTAAAAATCCTGAAACCACATTAAAACGGCTCACTTCGGCTAAGTTTTCAACTAAATAATTTCCTATTTTATTTCCTAATTCTACGGGATTACTTTTGATGACTTTTAACAATGGGAAAATTACCATCGTGATATCTCCCTCAAATTCCTTACGAGTGGTTTGAAATTCGACTTTGTCTAAAGTTACACTGAATAATTCGTTAACAGCTTTTTTTATATTTGGAATAAGTACTTCTTGCAGATTCATTTTACAATTTATTGAGGTCGCAAAGATAGTATTTAATTAGAATTTTTTTATTTATAAAATACATTAGAATATGAAGAAAAAACACATTTTTTTTATAATTTTAATAATTTAAAAAAAGAATAAAAAGCGTATAATTAACTAAAATAAAAATCATCCTCAATCACTGTCTAATAAATAATTATTTAGCTTACATAACGTTATATATACAAGTTTAACAGTAAAAAATTCATTTAGATGAAAAAAACATTGATTTTATTGCTATTGTTTTTTACTGTGAAAAATTATTCTCAATCAGTAACTATCAACACGACCACTTATTCAGCCGATCAATTGGTAAACCAAGTACTAATAAATTCTCCTTGCGTTTCAGGAACTAATGTTAATTCAAAAACAGGATCTTCCTTTGGTTCATCCAATAGCATAGGATATTTTGAAAATATCAATCCTAATTTCCCATTTAAAAATGGCGTAGTATTGACCTCAGGCGATGTCAATAAAGTGCCAGGTCCTAACACTACTATATTAAGTGATGGAAATGCTGCATGGACCGGCGATGCTGACTTAGAGGCTAATTTACTATCGCAATCTGGCATTACTATAAATTCCATAAATGCGAGTTTCATAGAATTTGATTTTAAACCAAAAACACCAAATTTTGATTTCTCGTTCTTATTCGCTTCAGAAGAATATGGCACCTCCCAATGTAATTTCTCGGATGCATTTGCTTTTCTTTTAAAGGACGTGACTACTGGTGGTCCCAATATAAATTTAGCCGTAATTCCAAATACAAATACACCAATTTCGGTTCAAACAATCAGAAATAGTACCTACAATTCGAATTGTCCCTCTGCAAATCCTAGTTTTTTCGGAAGTTTCAACGGAGGTGGTTTTGGCCCGGCAATAAATTTTAATGGACAAACCATACCTATGCTAGCTTCGGCATCAGGATTAGATATTACGCACACTTATAGAATAAAATTAGTTATAGCTGATGGCAGCAACAATACAGGATATGATTCTGCTATATTTTTAAATGCGAATACTTTTAATATTGGTCAGGATATACTTGGTCTTGATTATACTTTAGCAAACAATAAAGCAATTTGTCCCGGAAGTCCATTACCTATATTATCAGCGAATGGATTAAGCCCAAGTACAACCTTTACATGGAAACTGGAAGGCGTTGATTTTTCTCCAGCTCAAACTGGACAAACTTTAGATTTGAATTCAATTCTTCCGTTAATAAGTTCCGGAATTCACAATTACAGTGTGAGTTATACTGAACCTGGTTGTATCGAAGTCACAGATGAAATAAGTGTTGGAATTTACCCTGCCTTAGGAGTTATTTCTTCTGTACCAAATATTTATGCCTGCGATACCGGAGCTGCCAATTATGATTTTGATCTAACAAAAAATACGAGCATTATACGAGCAGGTAACAACCAAGCAACAACTCCTGCAGGAATTTTAGATGATTTACCCGCTGGAACAACTATTACTTATCATCTTTCCAATGCTGATGCTGTTGGCGATATCGCTGCTATTTCAAGTCCGCACACCATAACAAGTTCTGCAAACGGAAAAATAATTTATGTCCGAATTGAAAACTCCATTTTACCATGTTATGAAATACGATCCTTTCAATTGCAAATTGTTCCTAGCCCAAAAATTTCGAGTATTCCAAATGATATTACTCTTTGTGCCAGAAACACAACAGATTTTCCTCCACAAGCGAATTTTGACCTAACTACCCCAAAAAATTCAATCCTAGGTCTACAAAACCAAACCTATAATATTTTGTCTTTTCATTCTACTTTAAATGGAGCAAACACCAACACCGATATTATCACACCGAATGCAAGCAATATTCTCATAACCTCAAATAGTACTTTGTGGGTTAGACTGCAAAATATTTCGAATCCCGCTTGCTACGTCACTACTAGCTTTAAATTGATTGTAACTCCAATCCCAGAAGTTGACATTTTAAATGATGTAGTGGTATGCAGTTCCTATATCCTGCCTGTTTTAACAAAAACCGGGGCACAATATTGGACAGGATCGAATGGAACTGGGACACAGCTTTTCGCGGGGAACAACATCACTACTCCATCAACAATATATGTTTTCAATCAATCTGGAAGTTGTTCCAATCAGGATTCTTTTACCGTTACTATATCAGATTTGAATGCAATATCACCTACATCCGGATCTTATTGTTCGGAATATAGATTACCTGCTTTAGCTTACGCCAAATATTTTAAGCAATCAGGAGGCACAAATACTATTGGTAATACCCAATTAGCTGCGGGATCAGTAATAAATACCGCTGGTTTAAATACCATTTATGTTTGGTTTGAAGATACCACTGTAACGCCATCTTGTACTCAAGAAAAATCATTTACAGCCACAATTATTCCATTTACACTATTACCCGAATATGTAAACCAATTCGGATGTAATTCTTACACACTGCCGGTTGATCCAAACGGAGGCATCTACTACTCAGGACCAAATAAAGGTTTACCGATAATTCCCCCAGGAACTATTATTACAGTTACAACGCCAATCTACGTTTTCAAAGAAACCGCTACAACACCGACAAATTGCTTTTCCGAAAAAACATTTACCGTATTTATAGGCATTAATAGCGTTACACCACCAATAGATGTAAATTCTTGTTCTGCTTATATTTTGCCACAATTAATAGTTGGTGAGTACAGAACTGCCGCTTCCGGCGGAGGATTGCTCGTAACGGCGGGAACTTCAATTAATGCGACAACTACTCTTTGGTACTACGTGCCAGGACAAAATTGCACTGACAATTTGCAATTTACTATTACGGTAAACATTCCTCCGTTACCATTTATACCGGACACGGCACCACAATGTGATGTCTATTTTTTACCGACAGTTGCACATACTGGAAATTATTTCACAGGTCCATTGGGAACAGGGATAATGTTAACGGTAGGATTACCAATAACCTCAACCCAAAAAGTATATTTTTATGACAAAGCCGCAACAGGGCCTTGTTATGTTGAAGAAGAGTTTCTTGTTATTGTTAATTCATCTCCATTAATTGATGCAAGACCTGTGGAAGTAATACAATGTGGACAAGGGTATATTCTTGATGATTTAATTAATGGAGAATATTATCAATTTCCTGGAGGTCCTTCACCTACAAACCCGATATTACCACCAGGTACCATAATTTCAAATTCCAAAACGATATATGTTTATGCTTTAGCCGCCGCACCAAATACCTGTTTTTCAGAATATAGCATATCTGTTTTAGTTACCTTGGTTAATCCCATTCCAGATCAATATGCCTGTAATTCTTATTCGCTACCTACGATTGTTGGACTTGGTGATTATTACACAAACACTGGCGGTCCTCATGGTAGCGGTGTGAAATTAATTCCTCCATACAGTCCAATAAATACCACAACCACTGTGTATGTTTATGCGGAAGACAATACTAGAAATACCTGTTCTGATGAAGACGATTTTATAGTTACAATTTACAAAAGTCCCGTGATAAATCCAATAGCTCCTATAACCAGATGTGAATCATACGCACTACCGCCATTGGTTGTTCCAATAAACAGATATTTCACAAAGTCAGGCGGTCCAGGCAATTCAAATACAGAAAAATTTCCCGGAGATTTGATTACTTCCTCAACAACCATCTATGCTTATGCTGAAGTTGGAAGCACAGCAACTGTAATCTGTACTGACGAAAAACCCATGGTAATTACGATCATTTCAAAACCAAAACCAATACTTACCGTCCCTGCTATTTGCCATGATTTTGAAACTGGAGCAATCACAGATTCTCATATTATAAGTGGATTTAGCGCACCTAGATATTCGTTTGAATGGAAAAAAGAAGATGGTACTTTAGTAGGTTCCTCTTCTGATTTTTCAACGAACCAACCTGGAAACTATACTTTAATTGTCACCGATTTATCGATATTCGGTTGCCCTTCAGAACCTATTCCTTTTACTGTTATTGAATCTGCACCACCTGCTTCGATCTCATTTACTACTGAGGGTTGGTTTTCCGATAATCAAACAATTACTGTAAATGCAGTACCAAGTTTGGGCGATGGAACTAATTTTCTCTATTCATTAGATGGAAATTCTCCTCAAAAAAGTAACATATTTACAAATGTGAGTTCAGGAGTGCATGAAATAAGTGTTAGCGATGCTAACGGCTGCGGATCAACAATACCAATATTGGCTAAATTAGTATTTGCTCCAAAATATTTCACACCAAACGGTGATGGCTACAACGATACGTGGAACGTGACAGAACTGCCAAATCAAGACAATCCTAAATTATTTATTTTTGATCGTTACGGAAAATTCTTAATACAACTTTTCCCAAATGGTCCAGGTTGGGATGGAACATTTAATGGTTACGCATTACCGGCAGATGATTACTGGTTTTCTATATCTTATTCAGAAAATGAGGTTTTAAAAGAGTATCGATCTCATTTTTCATTGAAAAGATAGGCTTTACACTATTCCTGCTTCAAGACTTTCCTAATCGAAAGTCTTTTTTTTTATAAAAAAAAATAAAAAATAATGTAACAAAATTGGACATTCATAGTCTATTAGGTAACTTTTAAATATTTCTTTTTAAAAAAATATATATTTTGCATAAAACAGTACTATGTAATGCATATATTTAAAATAAATACATACCTTTGCATTATCATCAATCAAATTTTTAATCAAAAAAATCAATCATGAATCTTAAATTAATTTTAGCCTGCATATTCGGAACAGTGATTTCGATGCAAGCACAAAATTCGGTCAAACCGACACTTCTGGAAAATTCAGGAAGTATTTCTGGTAAAGTAATCGATAAGAAAAGCAATGAACCACTCGCCTATGTCAACATTGTGGTAAAAGAAGAAAACAAAGTACTTACGGGAGGTATAACTTCTGATAAGGGAATGTTTCTAATAAAAAATTTGCCGTTAAAAAACTATACTTTAGAAATTCAGTTTATTGGCTACAAAACAGTTACTAAATCAATTTCATTATCCCCTGAGGTTAAAAACGTTAACCTGAATACCATATCTCTCGAAGAAGATGCTATAGAGCTTAAAGGGGTAGAAATCGTAAATGAAAAATCGACTATCGAACAAAAAATAGATCGGAAAATTATTAATGTGGGTAAAGATTTAATTTCCGCCGGAGCAACTGCCGCCGAAATCATGAACAATATTCCATCAGTAAGTATTGATCCACAAACGAATGCCATTTCTCTTCGTGGGAATTCAAACGTGAGAATATTAATTGACGGAAAGCCAACGACCATCGAAGCATCACAAATATTGCAACAAATTCCTTCCAGTTCCATTAAACAAATTGAATTAATCACAAACCCTTCGGCTAAATACAATCCAGAGGGAATGAGTGGCATCATCAATATTGTACTGAATAAAAACAGTAAAATTGGATTTAACGGAAGTGTAAATAATGGAGTAACTTTTGGTAAAACTCCAAAATTAAACTCCTCTTTCGACATGAATTATCGCACAGGAAAATTCAATTTATATGGAAATTACGGGTTGAATACAGGAAAACAATCCAATCGTGGATTTTTAAAAACAACTGAGCCTGGCCAAGAAGATTTTCAAAAATTTAGTTTCATAAATAATAATACCTCGCATTTAGCGAAAGTAGGTTTTGACTTTTATTTAAATGAAAAAAATACAATCTCTTTTTATACGAACCAAAATATGTATAACGGAACTGGAAATTCAGTCGTGTCCGTCGATTTTGTAAATCCCGCAAAATCAGATATTACGCAACTATTTGACAATAAAAATAATAATTACACCCAAACTTACAATTTAGATTATAAAAAGACATTCAAAAAAGAAGGTCATAATCTGGAACTTGAAGTAAATTATAGCAAAGACAATAACAAGGAAAATGCTGTTTTCAATACGCCGGCTACAAATTATATCACCAATAAAGGAAACAACTCCTTAATCAATTTAGATTATACGAATCCTTTATCAGAAACCGCCAAACTGGAATTAGGATTAGAAAGCAGAATTGAAAACACCCGCAATAATTTCCTAAAAGACAATTCTTATAATTCAGAATTTGCTTATGACAGGAATATTTATTCAGCTTATGCAACCGTATCAAAACAATGGGGAAAATGGAGTGCTCAAGCGGGAACCCGATTTGAAAAATACAATGCAAAAGCCTTATTTAAAAAGGTAAATGAGAACGATGCAACTTTCAACGACGATTTGTTTACGCTGTATCCTTCAGGATTCATCAATTATAACCAAAGTGATAAAAACACCTTCAATTTTAGTGTTTCAAGACGTGTTGACAGACCAAGTATTGACCAAGTAAATCCAATACGCGAATGGAGTACGCCTCAAATTGATTCTGAGGGAAATCCTAACCTTTTTCCACAGTTTACCAATTCATACGAGTTGAATTACACTAGAAAAACAAAAATAGGTTCGATAACTTCAGGAGTATTTTACAGAAGAATAAACGACGAGATTACCCGAACATTATTTGAAAATCCCAATAATTCCTCTAAATTAATTTTGTCATACGCCAACCTCAACGACAACAATGCTTATGGTTTTGAAATTTCAGGAAATCTAGATTTTAAAAAATGGTGGAGTGCTAACATTAGTTTTGATGCCTACAACAAAAAGACTAAAGGAATTGTTGCCAATGAATTTGTAGAGGTAGATGTTACTACGTTCAACACTCGTATCAGCAACACCTTTAAACCTTCCAAAAATTTACGCCTTCAATTATCAGGAATGTATAGAGGCCGCGATTTAGGATTACAATTTGAAAGAAAACCTATGTGGAAAATCGATATGGGATCCAGCTACACTGTTCTTAAAGGAAGCGGAACCATAACAGCCCGATTCAGTGATGTTTTCAATACCATGAACTTCGCTTTTGAAGGGAGCAAACCAAAAAGACAGCAAGGACAATTCAACTGGGAAAGTCAAACCGCTTATGTAGGATTCAATTACCGTTTTGGAAGCGGAAAAAACAAAGCCATACAAAGAAAACAACGTGACAAAAATGAAACCCAAGGTAGTGGTGGGCTTCTATAAATTATTTTAAATAATTTGTTACAAAGAAAAACCCGGAGTTTGCCAACTCCGGGTTTTTTGTTTTAAAAAATAAAATTAAGCTATACTACCATTTTATAATAGCACTTCCCCAAGTGAATCCGCTACCAAATGCAGCCAAAACCACGGTATCGCCAGATTTAATTTTTCCCTGTTCCCAAGCTTCAGTCAAAGCAATAGGAATAGAAGCTGCTGTTGTATTTCCGTATTTTTGAATATTATTATACACTTGGTCATCTGTCAATCCAAATTTCTTCTGAATAAACTGAGAAATTCTTAAATTCGCTTGATGTGGAATCAACATATCAATATCTGAAACCTGCAAATTATTGGCTTGTAAACCTTCATTTATTACTTCGCTAAAACGAACCACAGCATTTTTAAATACAAATTGTCCGTTCATATAAGGGAAATAACTTTCATCGTTTGGATCATTATCAGCAAGGATATCAGTAACCCAACGGTCACCCATTCCTGGTGCTTTTACAATCAATTCCTCTGCATGCTGTCCTTCGGAATGTAAATGAGTAGATAAAATTCCTTTAGTCAAATCCTCTTCTCTGCTCAAAACGGCTGCTCCCGCTCCATCACCAAAAATCACCGAAACTCCTCTACCACGAGAAGTCATATCTAGTCCTGTTGAATGCACTTCAGAACCAATAATCAACACATTTTTATACATACCAGTTTTAATATATTGATCTGCCACAGACAAAGCATATATAAAACCCGAACATTGATTCCTAACATCTAAAGCACCTACTGTTCTCAAACCTAAATCACGTTGTACCAAAACTCCTGGGCCAGGAAAATAATAATCAGGACTTAAAGTGGCAAAAACCACAAAATCAATATCCTCTTTGGCAACTCCTGATCGCTCAATCGCAATTTCAGCCGCTTTTACTCCCATTGAAGTCGTCGTATCTTCTCCTCTTATGATGTGTCTTCGCTCTTGAATTCCTGTTCTTTCCTGAATCCACTCGTCATTAGTGTCAATAATTTTCGACAAATCGTCGTTGGTAACAACATTTGATGGGACGTAAAATCCTAATCCCGCTATTTTTGAATGGTACATACTATTGTTATTTCATTAAAATAAGACTGCAAATTTAACTATACTTTAAAATATAGACCCACAAAGTACCGCTTTTTTAACAAATTATCAATTATATATTTTTTCAGGAGCTGTTTCCTGCTGTACGCTATATCTTTTCCTGTTCAGTCTCGTCCCAAAAGACGCGACGGGACAGGAAAAGGATGCCGCTTCCATCAGGGCTATGCCGTTAAAGAAACATTATTTTAAATTGTAACAAATTTCAATTATTTTAGACAAATTAAATAATTGCATTACTATTAATCGATAATATTTCAAACTATGAAATTAAAAGTTACCTTATTATCGTTTCTTGGCCTTGGCTTAACCGCATTTGCGCAAGAAAATTTGAGCTACCAAAAACCATCTAAATCCATTTTAGATTTAGCCGATTACGAAAGAGCTCCTTCGGTGTCAATGGATACCAAAAAAGAATACATGCTTTTGAGTTATAGAAATACCTATAAAACTTTAGATGATTTAAATCAAGAAGAATTACGATTAGGCGGTTTGCGCATTAATCCGGTAACAAATATTTCGAGCACGGTTACCTATATCACAAACATCAAATTACGAAAAATAAAAGACACCAAAGAAATTCAAGTTTCCGGCTTGCCTTCCAATCCTCGAATTAGTAATATATCGTGGTCGCCAAATGACAAGAAAATTGCATTCTCTCATTCGACGAATACTGGTGTGGAACTTTGGATTTTGGACGTCGCTTCCGCAAAAGCAAAAAAATTGACCGAAGCTAACGTAAATGCCAATCTTGGAAATCCATTCACTTGGTTCAACGACAACGAAACTATTTTGGTGAAAATGCTTCCAAAAAATAGAGCGGCATTATTGGATGCCAAAAAAGATTTGCCAACAGGTCCGATAATTTCAAATGCAACGGGTTCAAAATCACAAAACAGAACCTACCCAGATATGTTGAAAAACAAAAATGACGAAATCAATTTTGAAAACATCATTACTTCTGAATTGTATAAAGTGCAGCTAAACGGAACAGCAACTTTATTTAAAAACGCCAATATGTATGCCGGAGAAAGTTTCTCACCAGATGGTAATTATTTGATGCTGACCACCATTCAAAAACCATTTTCTTATATTGTTCCTTTGAGTCGTTTTCCATTAAAATCAGTTGTTTATGATACAAATGGCGCTGAAATAAAAACAGTAAATGAAGTACCGCTTAACGAAATAATGCCAAAAGGTTTTATGGCGGTTCGCAAAGGAAAAAGAGAAATGAGTTGGAGAAATGACAAACCAGCTACCTTATCGTATGTTGTAGCCTTGGACGAAGGTGACCAAGCGAATAAAGTTGATTTTAGAGATGAAGTTTTTCTTTGGAATGCTCCTTTTGATGGCGTTGCAACTTCTTTGGTAAAAACACCACAACGCTACAGTGGCGTAATTTGGGGAAATGATAACGTAGCCATTGTTTCTGATGAATGGTATGACACTCGAAACACCAAAACGTATTTGATAAATCCATCCGACTTAAACAAAAAACCAATAACAATTTCGGATAGAAATTCACAAGATATTTATTCAGACCCTGGGAATTTTGAAACCAAAAAAAACCAATACAATAAATACGTATTGGCAATAGAAAATGATAATGCCTATCGAATAGGCGATGGATTTACGAAAGACGGACAATTCCCTTTTATTGATGAATTCAATCTAAAAACATTACAACCAAAACGTCTCTATACCTCAACTTATAAAGACAAAAAAGAAGATTTATTGGAGATTGAAGATTTCAAAAAAGGAGAGATATTAGTTCAAATCCAATCTAAAAATGATTATCCAAATTATTACTTTAGAAACATCAAACAAAAAAACAGTCTCACTCCAATAACCACTTTCAAAAATCCCTTTGAAAGCATCAAAAATGTGAGTAAAGAAGTAATCAAATACAAGCGTAAAGATGGTGTTGAATTATCAGGAACTTTGTATTTACCGGAAGGTTATGATAAAGTAAAAAAAGAAAAATTGCCACTATTGATCTGGGCTTATCCAACAGAATACAAAGACAAAAAATCAGCGGGACAAAGCAATCAAAACCCAAATGAATTCACTTTCCCTTATTACGGATCATTTGTGTATTGGGTGACTAAAGGATATGTAGTTCTTGACGATGCGTCTTTCCCAATTATCGGGGAAGGAACTACAGAACCAAATGACAATTTTATGTCACAATTAGTGGACAATGCCGAAGCAGCAATAAATGCAGTGGATGCACTTGGGTATATAAACAAGAAAAAAGTCGCTGTTGGAGGTCATTCTTATGGCGCATTTATGGTAGCTAATTTATTGACTCATTCTAAACTTTTTGCTTGCGGAATTGCCAGAAGTGGTGCTTACAATAGAACCTTAACTCCTTTTGGATTCCAAAGCGAGCAGCGCAACTACTGGGAGACTCCAGAGGTTTACAACACCATGTCGCCTTTTATGAATGCTGACAAAATGAAAACACCAATGCTATTAGTTCACGGTGAAGCCGATAATAATCCTGGAACGTTTACTTTGCAAACGGAGCGTTATTTTCAAGCTTTAAAAGGACTTGGCGCTCCTGCAAGAATGGTAATTTTACCAAAAGAAGCACACAGTTATGTAGCCAAAGAAAATATTTTGCATTTGCTTTGGGAACAAGACCAATTTTTAGAAAAGTATTTGAAAAATGGCGAGGAAACAAAAACGCCTAAAAATTTATAAATTAAGAACGTTTTCTCTCTTGTGATTCACAATTTCAAAACGAGATACTATAAAACAAGAAACCCCAAAACTTTATCAGTTTTGGGGTTTCCTTTTTTATGCGAGCATCAATGTGACTTCCTCATTTAGTTCTAATTCCGAATCATGTTCGAAGAAAATGGCTCGTCGTTCAAAAGCAGCTTTAATCAAATAATGGCTTCCTTTAAAATAAGACTGTTTAACAATTGCTTTCATGATTCCGTTATCGACCACTTTCAATTGATGTGGATATAACAAAAGCGCCGCATCTTCTTCGGTTTCAAGTACGATCAATTGTGATAATTTCAACTCATTTACTTCCCCAAAAAGGGAGGCTGCATACTTGTTGGGAGGATTTTCATATAAACCTTTCGATGAATCTTTTGCAATCACATTTCCATTTTTCATCACAATGGTTTCATCGGAGAAAGACAAGGCATCGGTGCTGTCATGCGTGGCTATGATACAAGTGACTCCCTTATCTTTTAAATAACGAAATAAATTCCGACGCAAGGAATTTTTCCTAAAAGTATCAATTTGACTAAACGGTTCATCCAGCAAAATTATTTCTGGTTCTACTGCCAATACTCTGGCCAAGGCTACTCCTTGTTGTTGTCCGCCACTAAGGTATTTGGCTTTTACTTTTGCAAATTCGGTCATTTCGACCATTTCCAAAAGTTCTTGAACACGCGCCTGTTTTTTATCCCTATCAACATTCGACAAAAACTTTCCTACATTTTCTTCAACGGTTATATACGGCATCAAGTCAAAATCCTGAGCCAAATATTTGATATAATCTTCTCCTGGAATCAAATTGCGTTTGGGACCGAGAATTGGTTTTTTATTATATAGAATTTCCCCTTTGTCTAAATCATACAAACCATATAGGAGTTTTAGCAAGGTACTTTTACCGCAACCGCTTTCGCCAATAACCGCAATATTTTGACCTTTGGTAATCGTAAAACTAACATTCTCGATAACTGGTTTATCAATATAGGTGAAGGAAATATCTTTTATTTCAAGCATTTTCTTTATTTAAGAGTGCAAATTTACAACGTAAAAATTAAAAAATAAGGCAAAAAAAAAGCCGTTTCTTGACGAAACAGCTTTTTTTTAATGTATATTTTACCTTAGTTTTTCACTTCAGCATTGGCGTCTTTTATCATTTTTTCGTTTGCAGTAATTGCAAATTCAACACGACGGTTTTGACTTCTTCCTGCTTCATTATCATTTGATGCAATTGGATCAGCAATTCCTAAACCAGTAACAGCAAATCTACTTGTTGACAAACCTTTACCTGCTAAATAACTTTTAACTGATGCCGCTCTTTGTCCAGAAAGTTTTAAATTATAACTTGCTGTACCCGTATTATCAGTATATCCGTAAATAGTAATATTTGTATCAGGATATTCTTTAAAAACAGGAACCAATTTATCTAAATTAGCTTGAGCCGCTGCAGTTAAAGACGATTTGTTAGTGTTGAAACGCACTGCATTTTCATTCAAAACTAATTTAATTCCTTCTCCTACACGAACTACTTCAGCTCCTGGAAGTGCTGCATCAATTTCTCTTGCTTGCTTGTCCATTTTGTTACCAATAACTCCACCGGCAACTCCACCAACAACACCACCTAAAACAGCTCCAAGGGCACCATTACCACCTTTTCCAATGTTATTCCCAAGAATACCACCAAGTACTGCACCACCTACTGCTCCTATTCCTGCACCTCTTTGTGCTTTATTCGTGTTTTTTAATGATTCACAACTAGTGAACATTGAACCCATAATCATTATTGTTGCCATTGCAACTATTGAAATCTTTTTCATATCTATATTTTTTATTTATTAACTCTTTGAAATTGGTACACTACATCAGTCATTTTTCCTCCTACATCGATTTTATCAATCAACTGAAAAGAACCGTCTGATTGGTTTGCAACTCTAAGGATGTAACCTTCTCTAACTTTTTTGGCTTTTATACCAGCATCAAGAACTTTCAAAATAAATTGACCGTCTTTATTAACAAACCAGGTGATTGGTGAGCTAAATGAAGTACAACCTGCTTTTGACAAAGTCACATTTCCTTTATTGTTGTTGGAAACAAACTTCCACATACTTCCTTCAAAACATCCTGAATCAGCGATTTGAAATGAATTAACTTTAATATATTCAGAACCTGGATACGTTACAGAACTAATTGTCCAGTTTCCTTTCATTGCAACCTGAGCTTTAGTATCTGTATTTGTACTTGTCACTGATGTTGACTTACATGCAAACATCAAAACTGCTAATGTGCATAATAAAATAACTTTTTTCATCTTTTAAATATTTGTATTAATATTAGAACAAAGATACAAATCAAGTAAAACAAAATAGTTTCAAAATTATTTAATTATGTATCATAATTAACAGTTACGCCAATTTGTCACCTCCATTATAATTGGTATTCTATTTGAAAGAATCGTATTCATTAACTTAAATCTTATCAACTATGACAACAGGTAAAATTAATGTTTCGGTAGAAAACATCTTTCCCTTAATCAAGAAATTCTTATACAGCGATCACGAAATTTTCTTACGTGAATTGATTTCAAACGGAACTGACGCAACATTAAAATTAAAACATCTTACAAGCATTGGCGAAGCCAAAGTAGAATACGGTAATCCAATTATCGAAATCAAAATTGACAAAAAAGGTAAGAAATTACATATTATCGATCAAGGTTTAGGAATGACTGCCGATGAAGTGGAAAAATACATCAACCAAGTTGCTTTCTCTGGTGCCGAAGAATTTTTGGACAAATACAAAGATTCAGCTAAAGATTCTGGAATTATTGGTCATTTTGGTCTTGGTTTCTATTCTGCTTTTATGGTTGCCGAAAAAGTGGAAATCATCACCAAATCTTACAAAGACGAACCCGCTGCACATTGGACCTGTGATGGAAGCCCTGAATTTACACTTGAGCCAGCGGATAAAACCACTCGTGGAACAGAAATTATTTTGCATATTGCCGAAGATTCATTAGAGTTTTTAGAAGATTCTAAAATTAACGGTCTGTTAAATAAGTACAATAAGTTCATGCCTATTCCAATTAAATTTGGAACAAAAACAGAAAAAATTGAACAAAAGAAAGGGGAAGAAGTTGCTGCAGAAGATGTAGACAAAGCGTTTACAGAAGTTGAAGTAGACAATATCATCAATAATCCAAATCCAGCTTGGACTAAACAACCAACGGAATTATCGGATGAAGATTATAAAAATTTCTACCACGAATTGTACCCAATGCAATTTGAAGAACCATTATTTCACATTCATTTAAATGTAGATTACCCGTTCAACTTAACCGGTATTTTATATTTCCCAAAATTAGGTTCTGATTTACAAATTCAGAAAGATAAAATTCAATTGTACCAAAACCAAGTCTATGTTACTGATAACGTAGAAGGAATTGTACCTGAATTTTTAACGATGTTAAAAGGAGTTATCGATTCTCCGGATATTCCGTTGAACGTTTCTCGTTCTGGATTGCAAGCGGATGCTGCAGTGAAGAAAATCTCCAATTATATCACGCGTAAAGTTGCTGATAAACTAAAATCTTTATTCAACGAAAACCGTGAGGATTTTGAGAAAAAATGGAACGATATCAAAATCGTTTTAGAATACGGAATGCTTTCTGAAGATAAATTCTATGAGAAATCAAGTGCTTTTGTTTTATATCCCACAGTAGATAATAAATATTACACACTGGAAGAATTAAAAGAAAAACTGGCTGCAAATCAAACAGACAAAGACGGAAAACTAGTTGTTTTATATGCTGGAAATAAAGAAACGCAACACTCTTATATCGAAATTGCAAAAGAGAAAGGATATGAAGTTTTACTATTGGATTCTCCAATAATCTCGCACCTAATTCAAAAATTAGAGTCAGATAATAAAGACTTAACTTTTGTACGTGTCGATTCAGATCATATTGATAATTTAATCAAGAAAGACGAAGTTGCAATTTCTAAATTATCCGAAGAAGAACAAACTAGTTTGAAAACTGTTTTAGAAAACTTTGTTCCAAAACAAACCTATAGCGTACAACTGGAAGCTATGGATAGCCAAGCGGCGCCGTTTATCATCACGCAACCAGAATTCATGCGTAGAATGAAAGAAATGAGCCAGTCTGGTGGTGGCGGAATGTTTGGAATGGGGAATATGCCGGAAATGTACAATTTAGTGGTGAATACAAATTCTCCATTGGCAGCAACCATACTGAATACAGAAGACAAGTCAAATCAAGAACACTTGGTAAAACAGGCGTTAGACTTGGCTAAATTGTCGCAAAACTTATTAAAAGGGGAAGCTTTAACTACTTTCGTAAAAAGAAGTTTTGAAATGATTAAGTAAGCAGAGAACCAATTTTATGAAGTAAAATGGTGTGAATCGCTTATTCCGAACTTGCTTCGGAATATCCAATATACTAAAAGCTGTCCAACCTTGGGCAGCTTTTTTTATGGAGCAGAATGATTGGTTTTCATAAGATGTTTTGTCCTGCTTTCCTCTATATCTTTTATCCCGAAAAAAATCAGGATAAAAGGATGCCTCCCGAAGCTTCGGGACAATCTGGGCTAATTATTCCGTTTTTATTTTTATAAGATCATTTCCAGCCATTACTATTTGTAAGAATTTTTTAATATATTTGAAAAACAAATAAAGCGAAACAAAACTTCGCCAATCTACCCAGAATTGGGTGTATATACGAAGTTTTATTTCGCCTATATACTAGTTGTGCAACATCTTGGCGAAACGAACATAAATAACGAAAAATAGAAAATACTATGAAAACAATTTACATCATGTCTAAAGAGCAAAGAGATTACGTAATTAATATTTCTCAAATAACTTGCATACACGATTCTCAAAACAGAGGTAATATTATAGTTCTAAGTTGCGGAACTAAAATAAGTACTGATAAGCCAATCTCTGAAATACAAGAACTGATTAAAAAGGCACTATTGTAATATAGATTGTGATTTAATCTCTTCTACTTCATTTGAAACTAATTCAAGTATATCTCTTATTTGCTCGAAATTAACGCCTTTAAGTAATTCTAAAATTGCTTTTTTTTTAGTTTGCAATAGCTCTTGATATTCTGTTTTTAGTATTCCTTTATATGTATCTGACATTTTGTTTTTTGTTTTAGTACGGTTCCGAAGAACCGCTGATTAGTAATTTAACTTTTAACCTTTAATAATAATTATGAATTATACAATATTATGGTCTTATGTTGTTTTGATTTTAGTACAAATTTTTGCTATTACCTTTATTCCAATTAGTTTAATCGGTGTAATATTAGGAAAACTTAAAATTGGTACATCAACATCTTTATTTATTGGTGGACTTCTTGTTTGGTTTGGAATTAATCTCATTTGGTTAAATTTTACTGGTTATAATTTACCTTTATTAGCATTTTTGTTAGTTGAAGGAATAAAATTATTTAAAGGAATTGGTAAAAATAAAGTTGATGACGAAACGAATAAAATGATGCTTGGAATTGAATTAAAAGCCATAATATTAATTGCTTTATATGTTTTTATATTTAGAGAGTTTAATTTATACTAACGCAATTTAAATAACCAAAAACAGAAAATACTATGAGAATATTTACTAAAGAGGAAGCCGAATCTATAACCAAATACTATTCCGAAATCCTAATAGGGAAACCCATTACTCCTCCTGGCGACTCTAATCCTTTTTCAATTACTTCTTTAGATATAAAGAAAGTTAATGATGGATATACAGTGTATTGCATTTGTAATATAGTCGCAGGGAAAAGTGCTTACAGTAACATAGAAAAAGTTATTTCTCAATCAGATTATCTCCCTCTGGAGGAATTTCTAACAAATCAATATTAACTTCTAATCGATAAACATATTCCTTGTCTTTAAAAATATGAATTGCGTCTGGATATTTATCCATTAAGGCTTTAATATTATCGAAATGAAAAAGCAATTTATTTAAAATATCTTGTGGTGTTGGCATTTTTTTTTTTTGCAATTCAGAAGAATCGCTGATTAGTAATAATTTAATTTATAAATATGATATGTTTTTTAGTAAATAGAATCGTTGAAATTGACAACGTGACTCACGGAATAGCAATGGAAAATGAATTGGTAATTCATAATTTTGGTTTAGTTTATGGTTTAGAAAAAGCAAAAAATCTATTACTATCAATACAGCAGAAAAATGAAAATCAATATCTTATTAGTCGTTTTGGTGATTATATTGGATTTCTACAATACAAAGTAGATTTAGGTTTTTCATTAAAGTTAACTGATTTTGAAAATAATTTTGATACTGCCTTAGATGAATATCTTTCACTCCAAAAAAAGGAATGGAAACAAGAACACATTATAAAATATTTGGAAATAGCTAAAGAAATAGAAAACAAAAGTCAACCGTCTAAAATGATTATTTCAAATCCTTTGTAATGCCATCATATGATTTTCTTATTTCTAAAAACGTTCCATCATCTAACTTGAATCGCCAATATATTGCTCCTTTGGGTAAAAAATAATATTTAATTTTATAATATAAATTTGTACCGAAACCAAACCGAAATTGGAAAGGCGATAAAGCCGTAGCACAACAGCCGTTTTGCGCTATGGCGGGTTCAGTGGAATTGTCGTTTTCGCTAGAACTTTTCTGTAAAACAGAAAGTAATCTGCTTCTAAATCCGCCACATCGCAAAGCGACAAGACGTTAGTGGTAATTTTACCGCAGAATAAACATATACTTACAAAATTATGAGCATTCCAAAAGCATTTATCTCATATTCTCACGATACACAAGAGCATAAAAAATGGGCGCTTGAATTAGCGACAAGGCTCCGAAATAATGGTATTGATGCAATATTGGATCAGTTTGAACTTCAGCCTGGCGCTGATCTTCCGCATTTTATGGAAACTCACCTATCCACCTCCGATAAAGTTATAATGGTATGCACGGAAAAATATGTTGAAAAAGCTAACAAGGGACAAGGTGGAGTTGGTTATGAGAAAATGATTATCACTTCTAATTTAATGAAAAATATTGATGGCAATAAAATTATACCTATCATCAGACAAAATCCTAAAAAGGAAGTGCCAACGTTTTTGAAAAGTAAATTGTATATAGATTTTTCTAAACTTGATGATTTTGAGTTTTGTTATGACGAATTAGTAAGAACTATTCATAGTTCTCCACTATTTGAGAAACCTCCAATTGGAAATAATCCATTTAAACCCGTGGCAAAAGAAAAACTTGAAGATGATGCAAAACTATTAAATACAGTTTTAGCCACCATTATTGAAAATCAAGGAATATCAAGTTATGCTTCTTCACAATATATAATTGTCAAATTGAGTATTTCACCAATCTTATTTAAAATAGCGGTAACTAAATTAATTAATTCAGGCTATGCAAAATGGTTTGGAGATAACTCATTAGTTTGTGTAACAGACAAAGGTCTTCTTTATGCTTATGAAAATAAATTAGTAAGTTAAAAAACTACCACTAACAGCCGTTACAAACGATTTGCGGATTTAGTGGAATTAGCGTTTTTTAATCCTATTTTCGTTTAGCCGAAAATACTCAGTTTCAAAACCCGCAAACCGCTTGTAGCGCCAGAACGTCAAACTGTCTAATAACCTCTTTAGCTCTCGCTAACTTATTTGTATTAAAAATCTTTCAAAATATTTTGTAATACGATTGATTTTTTGTACATTTAAGTATGAAATTCATCAACGGAACCAACAGAAACCAACTCCCGCTTTTTGCCTCGTCGATAGAAGAGGCCATTGCGCAAGACAATGAAATTAGGCTCATCGACCTTTTTGTGGATAGTTTAAAATTGAGTGATTTTGGTTTTGCTTTCGACTTTGTCGAAAACGGAAGACCTGCTTATCATCCTTCGGATTTACTCAAACTTTATATTTACGGCTATCTCAATCGCATGCGTTCGTCGCGAACTCTCGAAAAAGAATGTTCCCGCAACATTGAACTCATGTGGTTGCTAAAAGCACTTGTTCCAGATCACAACACCATCGCCAATTTCAGAAAAGACAATCCCAAAGCCATTGCGCGTGTCTTTCGAGCAACTGTGAAGATGGCTTCCCATTTTGAACTTATTGGCGGAAGCCTTGTCGCAGGTGACAGTACTAAACTTAGAGCCCAAAACTCTAAGAAAAACAATTTTAATCCCAGTAAAATAGAACGGCATATTGCTTATATCGATGCTAGATTAGAAGAATACAATCTGGCTTTAGCAAAAGCGGACGGCGATGAAACTGAAAAGAAAAAAATAGAAACTAAGGTTCGAAAACATACTATCCAAAAACAAAAATACATTCAATACAAGAATACAATTGAGACAACCGGTATTACCCAAATCTCTACTTCAGATCCTGATAGTCGACAAATAATGACTCGAAATAATATCTCTGAAGTGGCCTATACTGTACAAACAACAGTAGATGCGTTGCACAATATCCCGATTGATTTTAAGGTCACTAATGAAAATGATTCAAAAGCTATGGGAGGCATGCTGCGCCGTAGTAAAGTCATTTTGGGACATAACAATTTTACCGCAATTTATGACAAAGGCTATCACACCGGAAGCGAGTTTGAGTATGCTAATAAACTTGGCGTTGCTGTCTTGGTTGCCATTCCAGGGGTTGCCGCACATGCACCCGATACTGCTTTTGATGTAGAACATTTTAAATACAATAAAGACACTGATTCTTATACGTGTCCCGCTAATGAAATCCTAACCACTAATGGGAATTGGTATTCCAAAAAAAACGGGAAATCAATAACCCAAATGAAGCATTATAAAACTAGTGCCTGTTTGAATTGCGAACTCTTTAAGAAATGCACTAAAAATGTTAAAGGAAGACTCATAGAACGCTCCCAATATGCCGACTTAATTTACGAAAACAAAGTTCGAATCGAGAATAACTATGAAATCTATCGCAGGCGACAAGCCATTGTGAAGCATCCCTACGGAGTTATTAAACGGCAATGGGATTTTTATTATATCATGACCAAGAAAACCATAAAACACGCCTCTGCCGATGTGGGATTGATTTTTACAGCCTATAATCTCAGGAGAATTTTCAACTTGATTGATCCAAATGAGTTAAAGCAGTATCTAAAAGTATTGACCGTGTTTTTCAACTCTATTAAAGCCTATTTAAAGGCCTTTTGCCACTTGAAATTATTGACGAATCATTGTCAGCCTCTTTTTAAAGAGACTTTCTTTTGTACGACAAATCAACTATATTTACAAACTCACAACGCAGTTTGAGAAACTTTGAAGGTTTTTAGACGAACTGACGTTGGCGGTAATAGTCGGAAACCTATATAAAATCACATTTATGACTGAAAGGACGAATAGAAATTTAATTGTATTTTTAATGTTAGTATTTACTAACTTAATCTTTGCACAAAAATATCTTTTGCCGAATGAGAAATTAATCTACGGTTTTGAAACTCAAAATGGAAAAAAACTCGTTTTAGCAAAAGACAAAAACGATAAATACATCATTTACAGATTTGGGACGAAAAACAAAATTGAATTTGAGTTTCCTGAAAAAACTAAAGCTAGCTGGGATAAATTCAAATATGCATTTTATTTACGTGGTGGTGGAATTCAAAATGAAGGAATGGATTTGAATTACATAAAGTTTATAAATGGAAATTATAAATATGTTATATATGACACTTATTATGCGGTTGAAAATGAAATGTCAATTGGAATAAAAATTACTAACTTAAAAAATAATAAAACAACCGACATTAAAGGTAAAAAAAGTACTCAAAAAGGGAATTTAGTTGATTTTAGATTTAATAAGTTATTAAAAATTGAAGATGAACTCGAAGAGTAACTACTACCCCCCCGATCGCGCCGATATACCACATTCGTTAGCGCGGTTTTGCAAACAGTGCCTACAAAGTTGAGCAAACAATACAAATAACACAAAAAATGTCTACAAAGTACAAAGCCACAACAACCGAAGATGCTTATTTTAGTTCTTTAAGAAATTATGCTGCATTAGAAAATGAATTAGAGGTGGTTTTTTTAGATTTATTTTAGTCGCCAATTGAAATGGGCACAGTTTGCAAAACTGCGCTAGCGATTGTCTGTAAAATAAGAGCGATCGGATTAATCAACACAATCCACAGCCTGCTAGTGAAAACTGGCGGGCTTTTTTTATGTTATTTCATTTCCATTTTCATAAATAGATTCATCTAAAATTTTGTAGGTTTTAAGATATTTAATCGCCTCAATTTCAGCATTTATAATTTCTAAATTATCAGAATAGCGATTCATCTCATAATGATCGAGTACTCCTTTTTGCTCTAGCCTTTTGATATGAAATTTTGCTTTTTGTCTAAACTTCGACAATTCCATCTCTACAGTAACTAATTTTTCCTTGGAAATTTTCAACCTTCCATTTTTGTAATGCGACAAGTTATAAATTTCAAGCAATTCCATTTCTTCGACTTGTTGTATTAAGATTTTCAAATTGAAAGGGTTTTCAACTAATGGCAAAATAACCCTGATCGATCTAACAATTCTTTTAACCACTGTTGGATCTTCTTTTCCCCATTGAAAAATCTGATCATAGCAAAAGTCAATAAATTCTTCAAAATTAAATTCATTTACTTGCATTTTTTTTAATCCCAAAGTCCTTGAATCCGTAGAAGGAAATTCTCTTACTGCTAATTCTTTTGCTATTTCCCCTATGTGGTCTATACAATTCAAACAGGTAGTGGGATCATTGACCGCAGGAGAAATGGCTTTTATGGCAATGTCTACCAATTTTCTGACACCAAAATTCACATCTTGTGTATGGCTCCTAAAAAGCTCAACTTTAAAAGTATTTCTGACAATCGCTCCAACTTCCTTCTTCAAACTAATAATCTGATTCTGTTTGAGTTCCTCATTAAAAACTAATACCATAAGCGCAGTGGTATCTTTCATAATGAATTCTCCTATTATCGGTTTTTGATAAGCATTTTCAAAAAATAATCCCACATCAGAATTAATGATATATTCCGTTACTTTTTCCAGTTTTTTGTAATTCACACTATCCAGATAACCCGTTTCAAATGGACTTACAATTTGTATTTTGAATTTATCAGGGTTTATTTTCGAACGTTTGTAAAGCAAATTTTTTCCGAAAATCCAATTTTCCTGATACAACACATTGATTTCCTGAATCATTTCACATTTTATTCGATTCGTTATACTGGAAACATTCATGTTTATACTTAAATAGGTAATCATATTTGGATAAGACCATGTCAAACAATAAAAAGCGAGAAGAGAGCCCACAGAAAGTGTTAAAAGAAAAGGTGTTTGGTGAAAGATTACAGACGCTAATTGCGGTAGAACACACAAGGAAATCGTACCAATAAACAATCCGATAAATTTTTGCATCTTAATATCATTTGACAAAAAATGTCTTAAAATTCTAGGTGAGAATTGAGAAGATGCCAATTGCATAACCACAAAAATTACGGAAAAAGTTGTTAATGAAATCCCAATAAGAATAGAAATTAAAACATTGGAAACAGAGATTAGCCGACTGTAAATTTGAACTTCGTTCATTCTAAAATTCAATCCAAAATTAATAGTATAATCAACTGTCAAGAGAATAGTACCAATCATAAGGGCGTAAATTCCACTCATAAACGTTCCTAAATCTTTTACTTGATAATTAAATATATTCTTAATTTGTTGTGTACGTTTTTGTGTCATGGTCTAATTTTCAAATAGTAAATTTACCACAAATCTGTCTATAATTTAAATATTGATTACTAATGAATGTTTTCGTTTGCACTAGCAGCGCTAATTTTGATAAAAACGACTACAAATTCTATTGATTTCATCCTTTAATAAAAGTTTTCGGATTAGGATTCTCCTATTCACAAGATGCTATTTACGCTCTAGCGCTGGTTTGCAACGCGGGTAATTAAAACAAAGCAACGTATAAAAAGGGTTATATTTTTTTCTAGAATATTTTACTAAAGAATATCTTAACGCTACAAAAACAACAAAATAAATGATTCACGTTGCAAACGTTTTGTTTACTACTTCAAAATAAGTAGGTACTCGCTGAAAACGAGCACCAGAGAAAAGAGAAATAAACTGCTCGTGTAAATTCTGTTATATTATTTTATTCAACAAAAAACCTGCAAGTGATTCCGAAGTATCGGGACTTGCAGGTTTTTTTTGCTTTAGACAATAATCAAAATTCAGCCTAATAAATAATACCAATTTGAAATGTGAAATAGTCCAAAAAAGTGTGGCATAATGCCGTTGCTATATGAAAATAGTACATTGAAATTGGACTATATTGAATATGCAAACGGTATAAAACTGTTACTCCAATATTATTTATTCCCGTCCGTTAGCGTTTTCATAAAAGCGACAATATCTTTTTCTTCTTGATCCGTTAAACCTAAATTTCCAAGTTCATCGTGATTGACCGTTTCCGGAATTTCAGCTGCTGGAAAAGACTCTACATCCCTCTTATTATAAAAATGCATAACTTCCTCTAGCGTATTATAAAAACCATTATGAAAATAAGGCGCTGAAATCGCAACATTCCGTAAGGTAGGCACTTTGAATTTTCCGTTATGACTGGCATCATTTACGGTTTTTCCTAATCCTAAATCGATGGCATTTTTCCCATCAGGATTAAATTGTACAGGCAGATTGTAAAAAGGATTATTTGGGTTTTTGGGAACCCCAATATTATCATACGTAAAATCAGTAAACAATACTTTTCCACTGGCTTCATCGGGATCTATAATGTGGCAGGCGGCACAGTTTCCTTTTTTCTCATTTTTAAAAAGTTCCATTCCTCTGGCTTCTTGCATCGTCAGCGTTGCTTGACCTTTTAGATAATAATCAAATTTTGATGTAAAAGGATTTAACTCCGATGACTTTTCAAAGGCAGCAATTGCATCGGCTATATTGTTAACTATTTTATCCGTATTCGTTTCAGCACCATAAACGGATAAGTACAAATTATAATAGGCAGCATTTTGCAATTTATTAACCAACATCGCAGGATTAGTTATATTCATCTCTAAAGGATTCATAAACGGCTTCTTAGCCTGCTCTTGCAACGTATGTACGCGACCATCCAGAAAGAATCCTCCAAAATAAGTATCTTCCGTTGCATCATATTGCAGTGTAGGGGAATACATAGAATAGGCAATACTCGAGGAATTTCTATTTCCAAAAAGACCATTAACTGCGCCTTCTGAAACAATATTATGATTCAAATCGCTAAAACCAGTTTGAGGATTATGGCAGGTAGCGCAAGATTGTCCAATTGGGTTAGAAAGATTTTGATCAAAAAACAGCTTTTTTCCCAAGGCAACTTTATCAATTGGAGTAATAAAACTATAATCCCTTTCGTTTTCGCATGAGACTAAAACTGCCATTAAAACGATAATTCTTAGGACAAAACCTATTTTTGTTATTACTATATTTTTCATGAATTTTAATCTAATTAATTGAAATGGGCACTAAATCCTAAATAAAAACTTCTCCCAGTTGCAGGAATAATTCCAGGTCCAGGATATTCGTCTGTTCTTCTTGTAAAATAGGCTTTATCAGCAATATTATTTACGCCAAACTTAACTAGGAAATTATTGATCTTGTAGTTTCCGCTAAAATCCAATACAGTATACGAAGGAAGATATCCAGCAATGGGATCGTCACTTTTTACGGCATTTGAGGCATCGCCAAAAGCATCACCAACATAATTCACTTGAAAAGTAGAAGACAATCTTTTGCTGTTATAAATGATTCCAACTCTGTTAATGTTTTTGGCAGCAGCCTCAACACGTTTTCCATTAAACTCCCCTGATTTATATTTCGCATCTATATAAGAATACGAATTAAAAATACTCAATCCATATTTTGAATCTTCATTCAAGTATTTTAAAACATTAAACTCAATGTAGCTTTCCACTCCTTTGTGCACACTGTTGGCAATGTTAGTTCGTACCGTATAATCTTCATTTGTCGTTGGATCAGTTCTTAAAACAACACCAATTCTGTCGTTATAAGCCATAAAAAATCCGCTAACATCAAAATTTAAATAGTTTTTGATGGTTCCTTTATATCCAAAATCAGAATTGTATCCCTTTGCGTCTTTCAAATTTGGGTCTACGAAAGAAGAAATGCCAAGAGGCTCTAATTCAGCATAACTAATAGGTCGGTAAGATTGACTGATATTAGCGTAAATAGAGGTGTTTCTTGTGGGCTTATATTCGGCACCAGTACCAAACAAAGCGAAATACCTATTTCTGCTTTGGTCTGTATTTAACTTGTCGTTTTCTTCAACTTTATATCCCAAAGCCGTCGTATTTAAATACTCAAAACGCACCCCTGGGGTGATCGTAAATTTGTCATTAATTCTAAAGATATTCTCAACAAAAGGAGCAATATTAGTGGTGGTTAAATCAAAATTATAACCCCAATCTCCATTGATTGACAAATCGAAATCTGAATTTGTAGTACCCTCACCACCGCCTAATCTTTTGAACCAAGCATAACTGTGTCTTAAACCTCCGGCAACAGTTGACATTTGATTTCCTAACCCATAAACTTGAGAAACACGCAATTCTGTGGTCACGTTATTCATATTTTCTATCCCAACTTCTCGCGGTACATATTGATTAGTAGCTGGATCAATAGTGTCATCAGCTTCTGGACCCCCATCTTCATTTCTCCAAACCAAAGATCGGTTGCTAAAGAGGTACGATGTTTTTAAACTAATTTTAGTGTTTTCAGACGGAGTATAATTGGCGAAAGCCGTTACAATATTCCAAGGGGTTTTTAGCCAGTTTCTTGTGCGCGTAGATTGTTGCGGATCGTTTTGAAACTGTTCGTCAGTAAGTCCGCCCGGCATTTTTAACTTATTTCGAAGTATAGAATATTCTACTCCAAATTTCAATTTATCAGAAGCATTGTATTGCATTTTCCCAAAACCCGATAACTGCCATTGCTCACTGTTTGGTCTGTAACCATCTAATTTTCTGTATTGAATATAACTGTAGTAACTCCACTTTTTATAGTTTCCACCAATAGAGTTGAACGAATTATACAAGCCAAAACTGCCTATGGTTTGTGCGGTTTTAAATTCGAAAGGTTTATTAAGTGGTGCATCATCCAAGACATAATTTACCATACCGCCAAATTGCGAGCCAAATTGTAAAGATGCAGCGCCGCGAATCATTTCTATTCTTGTAACAGATTCCATTGAAGGTAAATAATACGCTTCATTATATCCGTAAGTATCGGCACTTACATTATATCCATTTTGACGTGTATTCATCTCAATACTTTGTATTGGATTTAATCCGCGTGTTGCAATTCCATTGGCAGTAAATCCGCTGCTTTCCGTTTCTACGATGTTCAATCCTGGAATTCTACCTAATATTTGACGGGTATTGTTTATCGCTTTGTTAGCGTCCAAACTGTCAATGACAATTACCTCTGTTTTTTTTCCAGCGTATATTATTCCATCTTTCTCGTCCAAAAAATGGCCAATTCCATTTAACGTTTTATAACCTTTTATAATCACTTCATCAAGGTTTTTTATACTGTCTTTTGGCGCTATCTGTGCAATTCCAATTGACGATACTAGAAGCATGATAAGGAGCAAAATATTCTTCATTTTTATTTAGATTGATTAAACGGTGGCAAAAATAAAAAACTATTCTTATTTAAACTAATTTTAAATAGAGTTATTTTAACGAAATTTTATCAAAAAATAAGAACTTTGAAAACACAGAGATTATCCCATCAAAAAACCGAAAAATAGATACAAATGACTTTACACATCGAAACCCCTGCCCTGCTTTTCTCCGCCACTTCTTTAATATTATTGGCCTACACCAACCGGTTTTTGACTGTCGCCACTATCGTTAGAGGATTGAAAAAAACATACAAAGAGAAAGAAAACAAAATGATTTTGTTGGAAATAAAAAATCTGAACCTGCGATTAACCCTTATCCGCTATATGCAAATGGCGGGTGTGTTGAGTTTATTTTTATCGGTATTTACAATGTTATTATTATTTTTAGAGCAACAAGTGGGTGGAATTTATCTTTTTGGATTGAGCTTGCTTTGTTTACTTATTTCGTTGGGATTATCGTTTTGGGAAATTAATATTTCAGTCGATGCATTACGATTGCATTTAAGTGATCTGATTCAGAAATAATGTTTTAAAATCTATATAAAAAAAGAGCTGTAAAATTGATTTACAGCTCTTTTTTAGTTTGTTGAAAAACGCTACTGATTTAAAATCCCGTCGTCTTCCTTCTTCTCTTTATTCAATAAATTAGGATTTTCTTTAACCAACTTGTTTTTAGTTGGAATCTTATAATTCAGGCTAAAGCCAAATTTTCTCGTATCTTGTTTACTACTGATTAACAATGGCGTTTGAAAGGCATTGAAAGCATTTCTATTGGTATTCAAAACATCATCCGCATAAATAGAAAGTGTCAATTGGTCTTTCAAGAACTTTTTAGAAAAAGTAAGGTCTAATGAATTTCTAATTGGTTCAACAGCTATGAAATAAAAATAATTTCCTTTTGGGATAATATAGTTGTAATTGGCCACAAATTTTATCTTTTTTGGCAACACAATCTGCGACATGAAGTTAAACATCCAGAAGCCATTAGTATCTACATTTGGAATTTGGTGGTATTGGTAACCCGCATACACATACAAAAAGTTCATCGTATCGGGATTCACATTCATTTTCATGGTTTCGGCCAGCCCTTTGGTAAACAACATATACGGAATTGGCATCCCAACGCTAAAATTATGAATCTTCACCTCAGGTATATTCTCGTTAGTATTGATTACCAAATCATTATCAAGTGTCACTCTGTTAATCACTTGATTCTTTGCTGAACTGATATTGTAACTGACAAACGCATAATCAAAAGCACTTAATTTTACTTCGTAATTATCAAAAATCGTAGGTTGTAAGTTAGGATTACCGGAATAATCTACATTCGGATTTTGATAGTTCGTATTGTTTGGGTTCAATGCTGAGGTGCTCGGCAGCGTAATTTTTTTATTGTAATTCACATTGAAATTAATCGAACGACTAAAATTATACTGCGCACTTGCATTTGGAAAAAATCTAAATTGCTTGAAAGCACTTAATACTGCGAGGTCTGTTTTACCCGTGATATTGTAATCTTCGGCTCGACCACCCAAAATAAAATTTAGTTTATCAAATTTAGTTTGAATCTCAAAATAAGATGCGGCGGTTTTACGTTTATACTCTAAATTACTAACTCCCTTGCTTGCTGCATCAAAAAGTAATTCTTCATACAATCCACCAAAACTTACTTTTCCTTCATCAGACAACTTGATGGGTTGCGAATAATCAAACTTTGCATTATACAAATTTTGGTTGGATGAATTCACTAAAGTTGAAGCCGAATTACCCACCGGACTTAATTCAAAATCATTGGTATTGTTATTATAATTGAATTTAAACTCCAGCTTTTTAGCGGTGTTTTCAAATTTCTTCTGATACGTAACAACCGCATCTTGGCGCAAGCCGGTACTCTTGGAGGCATCATTAGTGCTAAAACCAGGCCCGTTTCCTAATGTATTGCTGTCATTATTATTTTTAGTTACATCGTAATTCAGCAATAAACGGTCTTTACCAATATCAAATGTTAAGGCCGATTTTATAAAATTATTTCTTCCTGTACGATCTGCATCCGTTTTTGAAAGTAACGAATTCATGCCGTTTTCTTGTTTCTCGAGGGAAGTCCAGACCGCACTTTCTCTGTAATTTTGGCCCACATTTAATTGCCATCCAAAATATTTATTTTTGGCACTCAACAAAAGGCTGTTGTTCATTCTCCAACGTACATCATCATAACTCGTAAAACTCGTGCTGTTAGTATAGGTCGCACTCAGGTAATTCTTCGCATTTTTATTGGTAATAATATTTAAAATCGCACCGCCAGAAGTAGCTGGAAATTCAGCTCCCGGTTGTGTAATAATTTCGATTTTTTCAATCGCATTTGCAGGCATTCCCTCTAAAAAAGCATTCAGTTCAGTAGTAGAAATATTAAGGGGTCTACCATCCATAAAAACGTCCAATTGTTTTCCCTGATACATCATTCCTGCAATATCCGAGGCGATTAATCCCGGCAGTTTTTTAATTCCTTCTAAAACAGAACCCGTGTTTAAATTAGGTTGGTCCGCAAAATTAAAAATGGTGCGATCCGCTTTTTGTTCAATCGCTTTTTTGGTTGTTATAATAGTAACCTCATTTAATTCAGTCGTTTTTTCGGTGGCTTTTTCAGAAGTAGTTTGAGCAGAAGCTGCAAATACGCCCGCAAAAGTTATCATGGCTATTAGACCTAATTTTCGCATAATTTTCTATTTGATTTTGCTGTAAGACTTTGTAAGATATTATTTGTTACAGTTTTTTAGAATAATTTTAGTACAAAAAAAATCTGTCCTAAATAAATTCATATATCTTTGCCCGCTTTTTAAAATTGAAAAAAATGACAAAGAATAATGTATTAAAAGGAGTTTTCTTAGTAGGACTGGGCGCCACGAGTTATGGAATGCTGGCTACTTTTGTAAAGATGGCTTATGGCGAAGGTTTTACCACTCCAGAAGTAACAACGGCTCAATTTGTATATGGATTACTTGGCTTGCTACTTATAAATCTGTTTCAAAAAGCAAAAAAACGAAATGAAGTCGTTAAAGCTTCTAAGAAAAATATAGGTCAATTAATGTTAGCCGGAACTTCATTAGGAATGACCAGCATATTTTATTATTTGGCTATTAAGTACATTCCTGTTTCGATTGCCATCATTTTGTTGATGCAAACGGTTTGGATGGGTGTTTTATTCGAAATGATTTTAGAAAAAAAAATACCTTCCACTCAAAAAATCATATCGGTACTAATCGTTTTGATTGGGACCGCACTTGCTACAAACCTCATTGAAAACAAAGTGACGTTAGACTGGCGCGGAATCGTTTTAGGGCTTCTGGCCGCAACATCATTCACAACAACAATGTTTACTGCTAATCGGGTGGCAACTCATGTTTCACCGGCGCAACGCAGTTTATATATGTTATTGGGTGGCGCAATAATTATATTTGGTTTTGCGATTGCAACACAAACTACTCCTTTTAATTTTGGAATTTTCATGAAATGGGGAATTGTTTTGGCTCTTTTTGGGACTGTAATTCCACCTTTATTGTTTAATGCCGGTTTTCCTTTAACTGGAATTGGACTGGGAAGTATTGTCTCCGCATTGGAACTTCCAGTTTCGGTAATGATGGCTTATTTTCTTCTGAATGAAAAAGTAAATGCAATTCAATGGTTTGGAATAGTTTTGATCATTTTGGCAATTGTCATTATGAATGTCAACTTTAAAAAACAAAACTGATTATATTAAAAGAGTAATTATTACTTTCCACTAAAGCGAGCTTTACTTTTTGTTATTATCATTAACAAGGAGAGTAAGAGATTAAGAGTCATTATAGTCAAAACTTTTTTTACATAAAATCAGTACATGTTGGAAATGCTGCTGGAAATCTTTACTGATTTATTTACAAAAAACTCATTGCTAAAGCATAACAAAGCCAACATCTCTAAATCTCTAGATCTCATTGTTTCAATATTTTGACAGTTATTATATAGAGTGAAATGTTTTTTATTGAAGTAGCGAATGACACTGAAAGTAATAATTGCATTAATTTCAGTTAAATTTTTATAAATTCGTAATAAATAACTCAATTATGAATTTACCTTGGCATCTCTATGTAATGGCTTTTATTTACATATTGGCTGGAATGAACCACTTTAGAAATCCGCGTTTATATCTAAAAATCATTCCTCCGTACTTCCCAAACCCAAAATTATTAAATACCATAAGCGGTCTCGCCGAAATATTTTTAGGAATCGCATTGTGTATCCCTGTTCTTTCTAGTTACGCTGCATGGGGAGTAATCGCTTTGTTGATTGCTATTTTCCCAACGCATCTGTATATGTATTTTGATGAAAAAGCACGTATGGGCTTGCCTAAATGGGTTTTGTTATTACGCATGCCATTGCAATTAGGGTTAATTTATTGGGCCTATATTTATACCTAAAAAGTTGAAATCCTTATTTGACAATAGTCCCGATCCAATCGATCTTAATCTGCCATATGCAGAGGTCGTTTATTATCCCACTTTTTTTGACAAAAAAGAGGCTGATGCGATTTATGCTGAATTAGTAAGCACCATTCCTTGGCAACAAGACGAAATTACTGTGTATGGCAAGAAGCATTTACAGCCCAGACTAACTGCTTTATACGGAAATGAGGGGAAATCCTATTCGTACTCGAATATAAAAATGCAGCCGCACCCTTGGAATTTGCTTTTGCAAAAGATAAAATCACAAGTTGAAACTGTTTCCAATGCAAAATTCACTGCCGTTTTACTCAATTACTATCGCGACGGAAAAGACAGCAACGTCTGGCACGCCGATAATGAAAAGGAATTGGGAATAAATCCCGTGATTGCCTCGGTCAGCTTTGGTGGCGAACGTACTTTTCAATTGAAACACAATTCCGACAAAGACCAGAAAAAAAGTATCGTTCTAGAACACGGAAGTTTATTGATTATGAAAGGGACGACACAGCATTTTTGGAAACATCAAATTCCCAAAACCGCTAAACCTGTAGAACCGAGAATAAATTTGACATTTCGTGTAATCAAATAATCGTTTTAAATCAAAAATAATAAGACTGTCCGTTACTAATACAAAAAAAACATTATAATTTTTAAACTGTGAGGTTAAGAGATGCCGGCTTTGCTCTGTTTTTACAATGAGGTTTTGCGTTTTTTAGAATAAAGTAATAAAGATATCAAGCGGCATTCGCGACCTTCAGTAATTTTCTTTAAGATTTTTTGGCAACATTGACTCTTAATCTCTTATTCTCATTGTTGTTGAAAGTAAGTAATTAGTACGAGTTCGTTTAGCGCACAGTCATAAAAAATTATTACATTTGAAACAAATACTGCTGACTATGAATGATATTGTTTCTTATTTTTCCACAATACCTTCTTCCCATAGAAGTTTAATTTTGGTTAGCGGTATCACCATTTTTTGGCTGATAGAAAATGCTTTTCCACTTTTTAATTTTGGTTACAAAAAATGGCATCATGCGAGTATCAATATTTTTTTGACGCTAACAACTATCATCATAAATTTCTTTTTGGCTTTTATTTTATTAAAATCCGCTGATTGGACCATCGCAAATCATTTTGGAATTTTACAATGGCTGCCTCAAATGCCTTTATGGCTTTATACCTTAATCGGATTGCTCCTATTGGATTTAATTGGTGCTTATTTGGTGCATTTAGTCGAACACAAAGCTAAATTCTTATGGCGTTTTCACCTAATTCATCATACGGACACATGGGTGGATACTACATCGGCCAACAGACATCATCCAGGAGAGAGTATTATTCGTTTTACGTTTACAACTTTGGGCGTTTTTATTGTAGGAAGCCCAATGTGGCTGGTTTTCCTCTATCAAACCTTATCAGTCGTGGCAACACAATTTAACCATGCTAACATTTCTATTCCTAAAAAATTAGATACCTTCTTGAGTTATTTTATCGTTTCTCCTGATATGCATAAAGTTCACCACCATCATGTTTTACCCTATACGGATAGCAATTACGGAAATATCTTTTCGGTTTGGGACCGTCTTTTTGGTACTTTTATGACGCTTCCAAAAGAAGAAATAATCTATGGAATAGATACTCATCCAATGCCTAAAGAACATAATAATTTAAAAAACTTATTGAAAATACCGTTTCAAAAACAACACAAAACAGAAAAGAGTAAAAAACAATAAAAAAAAGCATAATTTTGATAAGAAGTAATTATATTTTTTCTTAATATTGGATGATAATTAGAAATGTAATTTATTAATCATTAACAACTTATTTGAATTAATTTTCACGTGATGAAAAAGAGTAACCGCAAAGAATTGAACTGGGAACAAACAGAAAAACTTGTTACAATGGCTCTAGAAGAAAAAAATCCTTTTGAAATTATCAAAAAAGAATTTGGTTTGGCTGAAAAAGAGATTTTGGAGATCATGAAAAAGAAGATGCCTGCAGAAAAATTTGAAATGTGGAAAAAGAAAGCTACTGCAAATAAACCAAAACCAAAACCCGTTAAAATAGATGATTTTGACGAAGATTTGGATGGGAAATATTATATAAAAAACAAACTTGACTAAAAACGAAACTCCTGTAATTCAGGAGTTTTTTTTATCCCATCGTTAATTATAATCTGGAAATAGTGGTATCAGTAACATTAAAAGAGGAGAATTTCATATTTGAAATAAAAGGTTTGCACAAAATTTGGGCAATGGAAAGTAAAATTATAGTTCCCAAAGCAAACATACTAAGAGTCCATCAGGACCAAGACGATTTTACCTTTTGGAAAGGTTTTAGAATGCCCGGTACCGAACCCTGGTTTAATAGCTGCTGGAACATTTTATAAAAAAGGCAGAAATTTTTGGAACGTCATGAATAAAAAAAATGCTTTAATTGTAGAATTAAAAGACCAGTATTTCAAGAAATTAATCGTTGAGGTGGAAAACCCAATAGAAACATTGAATTTATTAAACACTAAATAATATGAAAACAACATTATTCTCATTCTTAATTTTATTTTCTACACTTTGTTTTTCTCAGGAAAAAAAAGAGGCTATTTCTTTTGACAAAAAAGAAATCACGATCAATCCTCTGATAAAAGGAACTTTATATTCCCCCTTAAAAGCGAATAAAAAAACAAATCTCGTTATTCTAATTGCGGGTTCCGGTCCCACTGACAGAGATGGAAATCAAAAAGGAATGACCAATAATTCTTTAAAAGATTTAGCAGAAGATTTAGCTAAAAATGATATTGCAGTTTTCAGCTATGACAAAAGGATTATTGCCCAAATGGCCGCTGGGACTATAAACGAAAAAGACCTTTCTTTTGATGATTTTATAAATGATGCTAAAGACGTTTTAGCTTTCTTTAAAAATCAAAAAAAATACAACAAAATCACAATAGCTGGTCACAGTGAAGGTTCATTGATAGGAATGGTCGCTGCGAATGGCAAAGCCGATGCTTATATTTCATTGGCAGGAGCCGGACGAACAATTGATGCCGTTTTAATAGAGCAAATAGAAAAACAGGCTCCTTTTCTAAAAGATGAAGTACAAGCAGATCTTGAAATTTTGAAAAGCGGAAAAACATTCGAATTAAAAAATAAAATGCTAGCTTCCCTTTTTAGAGAAAGCGTTCAACCTTATATGATTTCTTGGATAAAATACAATCCACAAAACGAAATCAAAAAACTTCAAATTCCGGTGCTATTAGTTAATGGAACTAAAGATTTGCAAGTAACCGTTTCAGAAGCTGAATTATTAAAAAAAGCCAAACCTGAAGCTCAACTTGTCATTATTGAAGACATGAATCATGTTTTCAAAGAAATAAAGGGAGACGATACGGAGAATATGAAATCGTATTCAGATCCAAATTTACAAGTAGCCGAAAAATTAGTGGCAGCTATCAATCTTTTCATAAAATCGTTATAAGCTGTAACAATTCGATAGAAAAAAGACTAATCGTTAAAATAAAATAACAATGAAAAAAATAATTTTTGCATTTGCATTCGCTTCTGTACTTTGGAGCTGTAAAACAGCAGGTACTTCCGTTTCCTCTTCGACAAAAAAAGACGTTTTAGTAAGCATTAATCTGAATGACATTAAGGATGACAAGGTGATGGTTACCGTGGATGCTCCGTCAATTACAACTGATGAAATTACGTATCAAATTCCTAAAACAGTTCCAGGAACTTATTCAGAGGACAACTACGGCAGATATATTGATGATTTAAAAGCGTATGACACCAAAGGAAATCTTTTGACCGTAAAGAAAACAGATGTTAATTCTTGGTCAATTGCCAATGCAAAAACCTTGGATAAAATTACTTATTTGGTAAACGACTCCTTTGACACCGAAACTGGGAAAAAATTTGGTGATGATGAAATTTTTTCACCTGCAGGGTCTAATATTGATGCCGGTAAAAACATAATGCTTAACACCCATTGTTTTGTGGGTTATTTTACTAATTACATGTCATCACCTTATAAAGTGACCATTTCTCATCCGGCAACACTTTGGGGTGCAACGTCCATGACAGATCAAGATGCAAGCAATACAAGTGACACATTTGTAATGTCTCGTTACGCTGAATTAGTTGAAAACCCAATCATGTATGCTAAACCGGACTACACTACTTTTAATGTAGATGGAATGGACATACAAATTGCTGTTTATTCCCCTACAGGAAAATACACTGCTGAAAGCATTACTCCAGAAATGAAAACGATGATGACTGCACAAAAACATTTTTTAGGAAAAATAAATTCCACTAAAAAATACAGTGTTTTGTTATATTTATCAACGATGAAGGAAAATGACGCCAAAGGATTTGGAGCTTTGGAACATCCTACGGCAACAACGGTAGTACTACCTGAAATTATGCCAAAAGATGAATTAGTAAAATCGATGAAAGATGTGGTTTCACATGAATTTTTTCACATCGTGACCCCTTTATCAATCCATTCTAAAGAGATTCAATATTTTGATTACAACGCGCCTAAAATGTCACAACATTTATGGATGTATGAAGGAGTAACAGAATATTTTGCTAATCTTTTCCAAATAAACCAAGGGTTAATCAACGAAGATGAGTTTTACACTCGCATGGCTGAAAAAATTGAAAGAGCTAGCACACTGAACGACACCATGTCATTTACCACTATGAGTGCTAATGTATTAACAAAACCATACAAAGACCAATACTTGAACGTATACGAAAAAGGAGCGCTTATCGGGATGTGTTTGGACATCATAATTCGAGAAAAAAGCAATGGCGAAAGAGGGATTCTTGATTTAATGCAAAAATTATCAAACGAATATGGCCCTACCAAACCATTTAACGACGATGAACTTTTTGCAAAGATCACAGCATTAACTTATCCTGAAGTAGGTACTTTTTTAACTACTTATGTTTCTGGAACAACTCCAATTCCTTATGCAACGTATCTTGCAAAAGTTGGAGTAACAAACTCTACTGAAAAAATAGCCGGTAATGTTTTCTTGAAAGGACAATCTCCATACATAACCGTAAATCAACAAACGAAAGAAATTTTTATCATTCCTAATATAGAACTAAACGACTTTTATAAAAGTCTGGGTCTTAAAGGAGGCGATATTTTAATGGCAATTAATGAAAAACCATACACGTTGGACAATATTTATGAAATGATTTCCGCAAGTCAAACTTGGAAAGAAAATGATGCCATTTCAGTAAAAATAAAACGTGATGGTAAGCAACAGGTAATCAACGGAAAAATAAAACTTCCTTATGAAGAAAAAGCGGGTCTTAAAGCAACTGATGCGAGCAAAAGCAAATTAAAAGAAGCTTGGTTTAAAGGCTAAATTTTAAAAAATATCAGAAAATCTCAATTTAGAAATAGATTGGGATTTTTTTTTGTGAAATTTGAAGCACTTACCAAATCATTCCAACAATTTTCTTTATTTTGCGCCAAAATAAAAACAACAATGAAAAAATCTATTATCGCATTTGTTACGCTTGTACTATTATCATCTTGTAGCAAAAATGAATCAAAAACTAACTTGCATATTACCGGAAATATAAAAGGATTAAAAAAAGGAACGCTCTACATTCAAAGAGTTGTTGATACTACTCTTGTTGCAATTGACACCATTAATATTGATGGAAGTTCCGCATTTGAAAGTAATATCGATTTAAAATCTCCTGAGATGCTTTATTTATTTCTTGACAGAGGCGTAAGCAATTCTTTGGACAATAATTTATTTTTTTTTGCTGAACCGGGCAATATCAATATTGAAACTAGTTTAGATGCCTATCTTTCTGGCGCAAAAGTCACAGGATCTAAAAACAATGAATTATATGAAGACTATAAAAAGATAAACAGTCGTTTTAAAGATGAAAGTCTTACTTTAGTTGAACAAAAATTCAACGCTATTAAAAGCAACAACGCAAAAACAATTGATAGCATCAGCGCTAAGCAGGATTCCAATATCAAAAGACGATATTTATTTGCTACCAATTTTGCGTTAAACAACAGAAACTATGAAGTAGCCCCTTATATTGCTTTATCAGACATCTACGACATCAATGTTAAATATTTAGATACGATACAAAAATCAATGTCTCCTAAAGTAGCTCAATCACTTTATGGAAAAAAATTGACTAAATATGTTGCCGAAATAAAAAATCAGAAATAACTAAACGATTTTTTGATAAAGAAATAGAATTAAAAAACCATCTTGTTATTGACAAGATGGTTTTTAGGTTTATATAAAAATAGGACTGAATAAAAATCTACAAATTCAATCTTAATTCAATTAGAAACAATTTTTAACTGTCTAAGTTTGACTAGCGGCAATTCCAGCAATTATCATCCCGACAAACATTAAAACATACAACGAAAAAACAACTACCATCATAATTCCAATATATTTATAGTGTGATTTTAAATATTCCAAAGAAGTAGTTAATGTCTCGGAATCGCTGTTTTTAAATGCTGTTTTAGCATTTGATGCAAATTTATTCAAATAGTATATCGGAAAGAAATAAAGTAGAGCTATTGCAAAGTAAACAAAAGCCATTACAATCCCAAAAGAAGAACCCATCATTCCCATCGCAGGATTAACCTTCCCCATCGCAGAAAATAGTGCCCCAGCAAATAATCCGGCAAGAATAATAAAACCAATTCCTATGTAACCAAGAATAGATAAAAAGTACGCCCACTTTGCTGTTTCCTTAAAAAAGTCCTTTGCAGACTCACTTAGTTTCATTTCGAAATTTTCAATAACTGAATACTCTTCCATCGTTTATATATTTTAGGTTAGATTCCAAATTTAACAAAAAAAATACGACATATCACAAACAGGATACAATTATTAATTTCATTCAAAAACAAAAAACCACCTAACAAAAGTTAGGTGGTTTTATTAAGAGCCGGCGGAGGGACTCGAACCCACGACCTGCTGATTACAAATCAGCTGCTCTAGCCAACTGAGCTACGCTGGCGACTCATTACGGGTGCAAATATAAGCTTGAATTTCTATTTTCCAAAACAAATTCAAACTTTTTTTGCTTTTTTTTTGACTACAATTCGTTGATTTTAGCAATCAATTGATTAGCAGTTTGTTCCAATTCAACATTAATTTGTTTGAAGTGAGCTTTTTTATCTTCCACTTTTTTAGCGTTCACTTTTGTGATTAAACCGTCAAAAGCAGCGATAGCTTCGTCAATTAAAGCGTTAGTTTCTGTTGTTGGTTTTCCAGTTGTAGAAATTTCGAACAAGTAAACTGCTTCAATAATATCTCCTAAAACGTAGTTGATGTCTTTTTTTAAATTTTTAACGTTTGCCATTTTTATCTTTTTTAATTTGGATTTTTAATTTGCGTCTGCAAAAGTACACATTATCTTTATATTACCGACTATGAAATGTAAATTTCTAAAATCGAAGCTTTCCCATTGACAATGAACGAATTCATTGCCGCGGGAAGCAAAACGGTATCCCCTTTTTTATAATGAAACTTATATTCATTATATTCTATTTCAAATGTACCTTCCACACACATATAGACTGTAAACGTTTCTTCCGTTTTAGAAACGGTAATTTTTCCATCTAACGGAATAAAATTAGTGGTGAAATAAGGACAATCCACAACAGAATTGGATTGATTAATTTCCTCGGTATATCTTTTATAAGTATCTACTTTATTAAAGTTTATTGCTTCCAACGCTAAATCAACATGTAATTCTCTAGCGTTTCCGTTCGCATCTACCCTGTCAAAATCATAAAGGCGATAAGTAACATCCGAAGTTTGTTGAATCTCAGCCACCAATAATCCCGCGCCAATAGCGTGTACGGTCCCGGCTTCCAGAAAAAAAACATCTCCTGATTTTACTTTTACATCATCAAGAATTTGGAGTAAGGTATTATTTTTTACATTTTCTAAATATTCGGCGGGATTTGATTTCTCTTTGAAACCTACTATTATTCGAGCATCCTTTTCAGCCTGCATCACATACCACATCTCTGTTTTTCCAAAAGAATTATGGCGTTTTTTAGCCAACTCATCATTTGGATGGACTTGTATGGATAGATCTTCCCGAGCATCTAAATATTTAAAAAGCAACGGAAATTGTTTTCCAAACCTTTTATAAACATCCGAGCCCAAAATTTCATTTGGTGATTCATCAATAATCTCCGTCAATGATTTTCCTTTCAATTCTCCATTCGCAATTACGCTAACATCACCATCTACGGTAGATAATTCCCAACTTTCACCTGTGATTTTTGAAGTAATCGGTTTGTTAAGAACCGTTTTTAATTTTTCACCACCCCAAATTCTTTCTTTCAAGATGGGTTCAAATTGTAAAGGATATATTTTTGAATTCATGTTTTTTATTTACAAATTTTGCCGATTTCAGTACTTAGCCGTAATCCAATTTTATTACTTTATAATACTAATCTTTTAATAGTTTCCAGCGCTTTAGAAATGTGCTTTTGCGCCAGCATGCTATCAAAAATCATTTGAACAACTCCATTTTTATCGATCACAAATGTCACTCTTCTGTGGAGTATCCCAAACAATCCCGATGAAACTCCAAAAAGTTTACTAATCTTTTTATCAGGGTCTGACAAAAGGATAAAAGGGAGTTGATATTGCTTTGCAAATTTTTGATGCGAATCTATACTATCATTGCTAATACCTATTACTTCCGCACCTAGATCTTTAAAATCTTCATATTGATCTCTAAAACTGCAGGCTTCAGCAGTACAAATGGGAGTATTATCTTTGGGGTAAAAATAAATAACTATTGGTTTTTGTCCAACTAAATTTTGGCTGTCAAAATCATTTCCGTTAGTATCTTTTGCTTTAAAATTGGGGATTTTATCACCTACTTTTAATTCCATTGCTCCCCTTTATAAGTTACAAAATTCCGGGGTGTCTCATAAAGAACCACTTCTAACTCGAATCCAGATTCGATTTTTTTTCTGATTTTATTCCAAATCACAACCACAATATTTTCTGCTGTTGGATTTAAATCCTGAAATTCCGGAACATCTAAATTCAAGTTTTTGTGGTCAAACTGATTCTCAACCTCTTCCTTAATAATGTCTGCTAGAAATTTTACATCCATGACAAAACCTGTTTCTGGATCAATTGGCCCAGTAACACTTACTATTAATTCGTAATTATGTCCATGAAAATTAGGATTGTTGCATTTGCCAAAAACTGCGTCATTTTGCTCGAAAGTCCAGTCTTTCCTATATAATCTGTGCGCCGCATTGAAATGGGCTTTTCGCGAAATCGTTACTCTCATAATTTCAAATTTCAGATTTCAAATTTCAGATTCCGCAAGTTTGCGAAACCCATTATTTAAAGTCTTTTATTTAATGTTAATAAATCTTTGAACTGCAATATTATTATTTTACATTTTATGGTCTTCCAAGAAATGATAAAACTCATCAAAAATTATTTTGAACCACACAGTATATATTTCAGGATGAATTTCCATGTCTGTTTTTACATCTTCGATTTTCATCCATTTCCAGTCTTCAACTTCTTCAGCGTTAATTACCGGACTATCGTTATAATATCCTATCATAACATGGTCGAGTTCGTGTTCCGTCAAACCGTTATCAAATGGCGCCTTGTATATAAAATGAAAAAGTTCTTTAAGTTTCGTTTTATAACCCATTTCTTCATACAATCTTCGCGTCCCAGCCTCAATATTAGATTCCCCTTCCCGCTGATGACTACAACAGGTATTGGTCCATAATAATGGAGAATGGTATTTTTGATGTGCTCTTTGTTGCAACATGATTTCGTTTTTACTGTTTAAAATAAAAACCGAAAAAGCCCGATGTAGAATAGCTTTTTCATGCGCTTCAAGTTTTGGCATTAATCCAATTTGCTCATCGTTTATGTTAACTAATATTACGTTTTCTTCTTTCATATGTATTTTTAGCCTTACAAAAATACAAAAATATAATTATTGTAAGCCGCTTTAACGTTCTCTTTCGAGTTGTTGAAGTTCTGTTGTTTTGATATCTTCCATATAAAACCCAATGTAAACCATTTGAGGATTCTTTTGTACTTTTGATAGTCTAAGATAAATAATACAATGCACGAAATAACCATTCGAAAAGCCCGCCGTACTGATTTAAAGAAACTCCTTGCCTTCGAACAGCGAATCATCACTGCCGAACGTCCCTTCGACCCCACCTTAAAAGACGAAAAAATTCACTACTATGATATTGGGAAAATGATTTCAGCTTCTAATATCGAAGTGTTGGTTGCCGAAATTGATTTGGAGGTTATCGGTTCCGGGTACGCCCGTATAGAGAGCGCACAGCCGTATTTAAATCACGCAACCTACGCCTATCTGGGATTTATGTACACTGATTTGAATTACCGGGGAATTGGTGTAAATTCTAAAATCATTGAAAGACTAAAAGAATGGTGCCGTTCGCAAAATATATTTGAACTCCGCTTAGATGTTTACAACGAAAATGCTTCGGCAATGAAGGCTTATGAAAAAGTGGGCTTCAAAAAACACTTGGTAAACATGCGTATCGGTTTGTAAAACTACAGTTTTGTTAATAATAAATCCAAAAGTGATTTGTAATCGCAAATAACAATAGTTAAAACTTACTTAAATCGCTGTTCATTTGTAAAGTAAGAGACATTTTAAAGTTTAAAGTCACTTTATATTTACAGTCATTGTTGTCCGATAAAAAATCACGGAACGTTTATTTTTCTATTTATTTTGGCACTTCACGAGGTTTTAGCCTGCTTTAGCTTGTTTTTGAGTACTGTCTTGAGAATTTGATAAATGAAAAAATATAATTTTTAGTTTCATTTATCGAATTTTATCCCGTAGCCAAATAATCATCAAACAAACCTAATTGAACATCGTCGTCCCCGTCGAGTTTCCATTGTTTTTCGGGACTTTCTAAAAATTTAGTTAGATGAATATAGTTGAATAAATGAATTCTACAAAAACTTACTAAATTTGAAAAAGACCATTGTCTCTTTAGACTTTTCTTTATAACTCCTAATAAGAGATTTACTATTAAGACGCAATAAATTTGAATTTTAATAGCATTTTCATTGTCTCCTAAGAAATATTTTAGCGGGAAATTTTGCTTGATTTGTTTGAATAACAATTCTATTTGCCACCTTATTTTATAAAGTGCCGCTATTGTGTCTGCTCTAAATTCAAACAAATTACTAATAAACTCAAAGCTTCTTTTGTGTTCTCTGTCATAGTATTTTATTTTTCTTAATTTCAATTTGGTTTTACCACTTTCATTATTTACTCCAACCTCAATAATTTCGTCTGATAAAACACCGCTGTGAATGTTCCCTGGAATGTCATTCTTTTGGGTTACTTCGTACTTTGCATTGTCTTTTATTCGAGTTACAAAACCTGTATTTTGTTCGGAAAAATGTGCAAAAGCCTTATAATCAATGTATCCTTTATCGAATATATAAACAGTATGTTCATCGCATTTTAGCTTTTCTAAAAACTGATGGTCGTGAGTTGTTGCAGGTGTAAACCAAACTAAATTGGGAACTTTTTCATCGGCATTTATCACAGTATGCGACTTGATTCCGCCCTTGCTTTTTCCGTCAGCAGACTTTCTTCCAACACACTTTAAGATGTCTTTAAACAGGCTTATTGTGGTGCTGTCAACAATTTTAATCTTTTTCCCTAAGGCTATCTCAATTCGACTGTCCGATAAAACAAAGCTATGTTTCTCGAGCAGATTGTTATAAATTTCTTGAAAAAATTCTACTTTTCTACCCTTGTTTGCGTCTGCCAAAGTACTCTTTTTGGGAAGATGATTAATTCGAACTGTTTCCTCTTTACCTGATAAACCTACCATTCCCCCAGAAACCTCACGCAATGAATTACACTTTTCTAAACAGCAAAAAACCATACTAAACAAATGATCCTTGCATTTGAAATGTTTGACATACCTATCTGAATCATACTTTTTAACTGCTTTGCTAATCATCGAATCATCTATTAAAGAAATCAGCTGTCCGAAAACAGATTTACTCGAAAAATACTTATTTTTACCCATCGTTATTTGAATTTTGCAACTCTAAATTACGATTATTTTAAGAAGCCATTAATTTGGCTTCTTTTTTATCGGACAACAATGATTTACAGTATTAAAAAAATAAATATTACCTCATTATGAAAACAAAAAACCATTTTTTAAGAATACTATTTTTGCTTCAACTATTTATGTTCAATGTCTCTGCGCAAACAACAAATAAACAAAATAACACAAAAAAATCTACTAGTATGGAAAGTCCAATTAAAAAGCCGGGAAATCCCTTTTATTCCAATACGGACGCTACAAAACTCAATCTTACGGATGCAGAATGGAAAAAAGTATTACCCGAAGATGTATATGAAGTAACACGTCATGCGGATACCGAAAGACCTTTCACAGGGAAATATTGGAACACCGATGAAAAAGGAACCTATTATTGTGCAGCCTGTGGAAATAAACTATTTCGCTCTGGCGCTAAATTTTCAAGCAGTTGTGGTTGGCCAAGTTTTTTTGAACAAGACAACAAAAACAGTGTCGTTTACAAAACCGACAATTCACTCGGAATGGAAAGAACTGAATCCCTTTGTGGTAGATGTGGTGGTCATTTAGGACATCTTTTTGATGACGGACCCGCTCCAACCGGAAAAAGATATTGCATGAATTCTATCGCTCTAGACTTTATACCTGATACGAAATAATATGAAAAATCTATTTTTAATTTGTCTATTCACATCACTAAGTATGTTTGGACAAAACACTACAACCGGCAAAGCGGCAAAACAATCTAATTTTGAAACCATAACTTTGGCAGGAGGCTGTTACTGGTGTGTGGAAGCGGTTTATGAAAATCTAAATGGAGTAAAATCGGCGGTTTCTGGGTTTGCAGGAGGAAAAATGGTTAATCCATCTTATGAAGATGTTTCCTCTGGAAGGACGGGATATGCCGAAGCGGTGCAAATCACCTATGATAGAAACATTACCACTTTAGATGAAATTTTCAAAGTTTTCTTTAGCGTTCACGATCCTACGACATTAAATCGTCAAGGTGCTGATGTAGGGACGCAATACCGTTCTGCCATTTTCTACAAAAATGAAGAACAAAAAATAGCGGCACAAGCAATCATGAATGCGCTGAAAAAAGGAAAAATATATGAAAATCCTATAGTAACGGCACTAGAGCCGTTGACCACGTTTTACAAAGCAGAAGACTACCATCAAAATTACTATGCTAACAATAAAAGTCAGCCGTATTGTCAAATGGTCATTCAACCCAAAATGGAAAAATTCGAAAAGCTTTTTAAAGACCGATTGAAAAAGAAAAAATAGAATGAGACAGAAACCGAAAAGAAATTTTCGGTTTTTTTTATATTCTTTTTTAAATTGAAGTTTAGTTTATCCATTTACCTCAACTGCAAACTATTAATTGATATATTTGTTTTTAACAAAATGTATATGTTTTCCTGAAACAATTTGTCAAAACAACAATATTTAAACATTTAATTTTACTATTTATTCACCAACCATGAAAAAAACAATATTCACTGCAACGCTATTTTCTTTTGTTTGCTTGGCTTCTGCACAAAATACAGCACTAAAAAGTAAGATTGGTCAAAAAGCCGAGTCCTTAGAATCAAAAGTTATTTCATGGCGACGTGACTTTCACCAGAATCCTGAATTAGGCAATAGAGAATTTAAAACTGCCGAGAAAATTGCCGCTCATCTTCGTTCTCTTGGCATTGAGGTGCAAACTGGAGTAGCCAAAACAGGTGTTGTTGGTATTCTAAAAGGAGGAAAACCAGGTCCCGTTGTCGCCCTGAGAGCAGACATTGATGCTTTGCCAGTAAAAGAACGAGTAAATATTCCTTTTGCTTCTAAAGCTGAAGGCGAATACAATGGAAAAACAGTACCGGTTATGCATGCTTGCGGACATGACACTCATATTGCTATCTTAATGGGAACTGCCGAAATTTTGGCTTCCATGAAAAGCGAATTAAAAGGAACCGTTAAATTTATTTTTCAACCAGCCGAAGAAGGTCCACCTGAAGGTGAAGAAGGCGGTGCAAAACTAATGGTCAAAGAAGGCGTTTTAGAGAATCCTAAAGTGGACGTTATTTTTGGATTGCATATCAATGCCCAAACAGAAGTGGGAAAAATAAAATACCGCACCAAAGGAACGATGGCAGCTTCAGATTGGTTTACAATAAAAATAAAAGGTAAGCAAACACATGGAGCCTACCCATGGCTGGGTATCGACCCCATTACCACTGCGGCTCAAATCGTAATGGGAATCCAAACTATTGTCAGCCGAAATGTAAACATAACCGAATCTGCGGCTGTTATTAGTGTTGGACAAATCAATGCCGGAGTAAGAAGTAATGTTATTCCAGAAGAACTTACGATGACAGGAACAATTCGCTCTCTAGATCCAAAAGTGCAGGATATGATGCATTCCAGATTAAAACAAGTAGTGAATTCAATTGCTGAAAGTGCAGGAGCCTCTGCCGATATAAATATAACTAACCAAACGCTTATTACCTACAATGATCCATTATTGACAGAGAAAATGGTTCCAACATTAGAAGCAACAGCAGGTAAAGATAATGTCTATATTACACCTGCCGTAACTGGTGCCGAAGACTTCTCCTATTATCAGGAAAAGATACCGGGTCTGTACTTCTTTTTAGGAGGCGCTCCAAAAGGCAAACCAATCTCTGAAACTGCTCCGCATCATACCCCTGATTTTTATATTGACGAAAGTGGTTTTGTTTTGGGAATGAAAGTACTTTCAAATCTTACTGTAGACTATATGGAAATGCAATCAAAAGACAGATCAACTAAATAAAATTGATTCTTAACCCATGCTTTTCTAAAAAATTACAATCTAGTAAAGAAACTACAATTAATAACAATCCTGAATAAAGAAGTATGGAAAGCCATGTTGCGTGATGGTCCGCCTCCAGTACCAAAAGCATAATCTTTTTTAACGAATGATTAAAAATCAAAAATTGTTCAGAAACGGTTCCGAAACAAAAAAATTAAAGCGTTTTTTTGTTTCGAAACCGTTTTTTTATTCCTTTAAAACACAGATAATATCTCCAAAAATATACATACAACACTGAATTTCATATCTTTATATGTAATTTATAAAATATTTCATCATGCACTATGGACATCACTTTTGGGGAATGCATTTCTTTTGGTGGATTTTTTGGATTATCATCTTAATCTGGATATTTGCCACTCCATATAACCTTCCTGGTCAACGAACAAAAACTGAAACACCATTGGATATCCTAAAAAAAAGATTTGCACAGGGAGAAATTACCAAAGAAGACTTTGAGGAAAAGAAGAAATTTTTAGAAGGAAATTAATCTATATTTAATCAATTAATAGCATACTCTGAAAATCTAATAATTTCTGCAACGTGATAACAGAATCTTCATTTTTCCCTTTTGAAAATAAAATAATTAAAATCTATTTTCCAAAAAATGAAAACACTAAAAAAATATTTTAAAAAAAGAACGAGTGTTATTAATTTTCTTTTGGAGCAAAAACAGCAATCTTATTCGCCCGATACTTTTCATAAATTAAGGGTTGAAATTAAAAGGCTGAAAGCTTTATTTGATTTACTGGATTATTGTACAAAAAAATTCAAACGAAATAAAATCTTCAAACCCTTTAAATTAATTTTTAAACAGGGTGGGAAAGTAAGAGAACTCCAAATTGAAGAATCCCTAATAAAAGAGCATTCTACTACCCATTTACCCGTCGAGTACAGCACTCACTTGAAGAAAAATCAGATAAAAGAACAGACCCATTTTTTTTCGATTTTAAATAAGGCGTTCACAAAAAAACTAAACAATAAATATCGCAAAATTCTTCCCTTTCTCTCCAAGATAAATAAAAAAAAGCTAAATAATTACAGGTATAAAAAGAGAACTAAAATTGAGAAATTGCTCAGCCAAAACAATTTAGAAATTAAAAAAATACATAAATTACGGAAGCGGTTAAAAGCGTATCTATATAATCAACAAAGCCTAAACTCAGATAAACAAATTAAGTTGATTCGAAAAAACAATATTCTACCTGAATTATTAGGAGAATGGCACGATTACACGGTTATTACCGAACACTTGAAAAAAACCATTGCTTCTGATGTAATAAGTTCCAAAGAGATTAATAAACTTGACAATATTATACTAGTATTTACTTCTAAAAGCGAATTGCTATTCACGAAAATAAATACAGCTTTACCTTATCCAGATTTTTTCAAAAACCTAAAGACTAAATAAAATGCAACAATCATAAAATATACTTGCAATCGAATGGCAAGATGTTAGTGAAGCGTCCAGTAAAGCATTTTATCTCCTCTTTTTTTATTTTACAATAGCACTATAATATTTTGAAACACACCCTAAAAACCCGATTTTAATGAACTACTTTTTGTGAAAAAATAAATAGAAATTATAGGGTTTTTGCACTTGTATTTAAATCATTTTTTTAAGACCTTGGATTTATTAAAATAATACATGTCATTTGGGTTTGAATTTCGCAACTTTGCAAGTCGAAAAAACTGGGACACTACTGTTCGAGGAGATCGAATTAATTACCATTTTAAGAAATAAATATATTTTCAAATCAACATTGCGCTATTTATGGACGAAAATGATTATCTAGATTTATTTGAACAGTCGCCAGCATTGTTATTAGTTTTAGACACTAAATTTAATATTGTAACTGCAACAGACGCTTATTTAAAAGTCACAATGACGGAAAGAAAAAACATCGTCGGCCGTAATATGTTTGATGTATTTCCTGATAATCCCAGCAATAAAAATTCAGAAGCAATTACCAATGTGAAAGCTTCTCTGATTCAGGTTCTTAAAAGCAAGGTTACCGATATAATGCAAATCCAAAAACACGATATCAGAAAACCGGAATCGGAAGGTGGTGAATTTGAAGAGCGATTTTGGAGCCCTGTTAACTCTCCAATCCTCGACAAAAATAACAATGTAAAGTATATCATCCATCGCGTTGAAGATGTCACCCAAAATAAAGAACTTACTTCCACCAATCAAAAGTTGAGGGAATCGTATGATTTTTCAAAAGCAATTATTGCTACCATTCATGAAACCATGTTGGTTTTGAAAAAAGATTTTAAGGTAAAATCAGCCAGCAAATCATTCTACAAAAAATTCTTAGTTACCAAAGAAGCAACCAAGGGTAAATCCATATTTGAATTAGAAAATGGAATCTGGGACATACCCGAAATCCATGAATTACTACAAACAACTGCTACTGATAAAGCAAACGTTGATGATTTAGAAATTAAAATTACATTTCCTCACATTGGTGAAAAATCAATGTTAGTAAACGCAAATCCAATTATTAAAAAAAACCAAGACAAACAATTACTTCTCTTTACAATTAAAGATATTACAGAGGTCCGAAGATTGGGATTTGCGTTACAGTCTAAAGAAAAAAGAGTATTAGAAGAACAACTTGATATTGAAAAAAAAGCACTAAAGAAAATTGAAGATAGCGAAAAACGGTACAATATGATGCTGATGGAATCGCCTTTTGCCATAGCAATATTGAAAGGTAAAGATATGGTAGTCACTCTTGCAAATGCTAGTATAAAAGAAATCTGGGGAAAGGGAAACAACGTTGAAGGTAAAAAATTTATCGATATATTACCCGAACTCAAAGACCTCTCATTCCCTTTACTGCTCGATGAAGTATATTCAACAGGAATTCCCTTTTACGGTTATGAACTCCCTGTACCATTAGTACGAGATGGCAAAATAGTCAATGAGTATTTCAATTTTGTCTATCAACCATATCATGAAGCAGATAAAACTGTTTCTGGCGTTACCATTATAGCGTCTGACGTCACCACGCAAGTTTCTGCAAAAAATGAACTGATTGAAGCAAAAATTAAAGCAGAGCAAAAAACTAAAATTGCGGAGGAAGCGGTTAAGTCAAAACAACAGTTTTTGTCTAATATGAGTCATGAAATCAGAACTCCAATGAACGCCATTATTGGGTTTACTAATGTGGTTTTAAAAACTGATTTAGATGAATCGCAAAAAGAATACATCAACGCGATTAAAGAATCAGGAGATGCATTGATTGTATTAATTAATGACATTCTGGACATTGCCAAGGTCGACGCCGGAAAAATGACTTTTGAGAAAACAGCCTTTAGTTTGTCCAATTCTATTGCTACCATGCTACATCTTTTTGAAGCTAAAATAGTGGAAAAAAATTTAGAATTACATCATGAATATGATGCTACTATTCCGTTAAATGTAATAGGTGACCCCATGCGTTTACGCCAAATTATTTTGAATTTGATGAGTAATGCAGTAAAGTTTACTTCAAAAGGAAAAATAGCGATATGTTTACGATTGGTAGATCAGGATACTGAAAAAGTAACTATTGAATTCCTAATTACTGATACAGGCATTGGAATTCCTAAAAACAGACTCGCTGATATTTTTAATAATTTCGAACAAGCAACAGTTGGAACCAGCAACTCCTTTGGAGGAACGGGTCTCGGTCTGGCAATTACCAAACAACTTGTAGAACTTCAGGGAGGAACAATCACTGTTAATAGTGAAGAAGGTAAAGGATCTGACTTTAGCTTTGTTTTAACTTTTGACAAAATAAAATCAGAAGTCAAAGCAATAAAAGAAGAAGTCAAACTTTTCCAAGAAATCCCTCAGGAAACAAGAACAACCGGCAAAGTAAAAGTGCTTGTGGCAGAAGACATTGCTTTGAATCAACTTTTAATAAAAATAATATTGTTGGACTTTGGCTATGAAATCGACATGGCCAATAATGGTAAAGAAGCTGTTGAAAAACTACAAAAAAACACCTATGACATTATACTGATGGATCTACAAATGCCAGTCATGAACGGTTTTGAAGCCACAAGATACATACGTAATGAGCTAAATTCGAACATCCCCATAATTGCACTTACCGCAGATGTGACTTCTGTAGATGTTGAAAAATGTAAAGCGGCTGGAATGAACGATTATGTATCCAAACCCATCGACGAAAAAATATTATACAATAAAATCATTGGCTGTTTAAAAGAATCTAATACCATAAAATAATGAAAGCATTAACCTTTTCAACTTTTGGTACTTCTGAAGTTCTTGAATATATTGATATCCCAAACCCAATACTTAAAAGCGACGAAATATTAGTCGAAATGAAAGCTATTGGCTTGAACTTCGCAGACGTATACCGCCGAAAAGGAAATTACCATCTTAAAGGAAATCCACCATTCATTGCAGGTTATGAAGGAGCGGGTATTGTTGTGGATGCTAATAATCAAAGCGGTTTTAAAATTGGAGATAGAATTGCATTCGCTGACTCTCCTTTTTCCAATGCGGAATTAGTGGCTGTCCCTGTTGCCCATGTTATTCCATTACCTGATACAATTCCTTTTGAAACTGCCGCAACCATTCTATTACAAGGATTAACAGCCCATTATCTGGCAACCGATAGTCATAAAACTCAAAAAGGAGAAACCGTACTTATTCATGCATCTGCAGGTGGAGTTGGTCAATTTCTAACGCAAATAAGCAAATTACTGGGAGCAAAAGTTATTGGATTAACCTCTTCTGCCGAGAAAGCAGAAACCTCATTGAAAAACGGAGCCGATGCAGTGTTTTTATATTCGGACGATTGGAAAACACACGTTGTGTCCTTTTGTCCAAATGGAGTGGATGTAGTGTATGATAGTATTGGCAGCACCTTGAGCGATAGTTTCGAAGTAACCAAAGCGCGTGGACAAGTCGTCTTTTTTGGTATGGCTGGCGGCGATCCTGATTTTGTGAACCCAAGAATGTTAATGGATTCTTCAAAAACGTTAACCGGCGGTGACTTATGGAGTTACCTGAATACCAAAGAAGAACGCATCAAAAGGGCACATCAGCTATTTACATGGATTAACAACAAAGAAATCACCATCGCTCCTCCTACTGTTTTTAAACTTTCAGAAGGCAAAAAAGCACATGATTACCTAGAAAGCAGAAAAAGTACCGGTAAAATAATTCTGATTCCATAAAAATTAGAATTCGAGAACTATCATATAAATATTATTTTGGGCGTGTCTCGCTGAAAAAAGCGAGCCGGGCTATCCGTTGCAATCTCCCGATGAAAAATCGGGAGGATTTCCACTACTATCCCTCACGCAAATCCTGCAAAAAACTTTTTTTTTCAAAAATATAATTTCAAGTGTACCAATTGAACTTAAATAATTTTAAAATCTAAAAAAATAGATATATTTAATTAAAAATCAATTAGTTACAAAACAAAAACTTGTTTAAATATTTCTAGTTCACTATTTTTTCGTAAATTAGTAGTCCTAAAAAAGGAGCTGTCTACTGCACTGACAATACCTATTAAAACAAAAACGCAACAATTATCAAAAAAGGCAAAACCCCATAAGCCTCAATTCAAACCTACTTTAATAACGGCATCTATTATTTTCTAATTAATCAGAATGGTCTTGTCTTATAAAATAAATTTATTATACTGTATAATTCTATTTCCATTATAAAATTAATGTGAAAATATTTTAAAAAAGAGGCAACACAAACATTGCCCAACTATGTTTAATCAATAAAACAACTAAAATGAAAACAATTAAAACGATTTCAATCTCACTGCTTATTGGATTATTCCTAATGATGAGCACAGTCATGCACGCACAAGATCCAATGAAAGTAAATCCGAAAGTGTATAAAAAAATCCTTCTGGAGAATGATAAAGTAAGGGTCATGTCTGTTGAATTTGCTCCAGGTCAAACAATGGCATGGCACAGCCATCCGCAACACACCATTTATGCCTTAACCGATGGAACATTACAGATTACCGAAAAAGGCAAACCGGCAACAATTGTCAAAATGAAATCGGGAGATGTGCTGTATATTGCTCCTGTTACTCATATGGGGAAAAACATTGGAAAGAATACCGTAAAACTGGTCGTGACTGAAATAAAACCTGTTATGAAAAAATAACAATTTATATTAAAAATAAAAAGTAAGCAGCCTGCATTAGGCTACTTACTTTTTAAGATAAAACGTTTTATTTTTGAAAAAAATTATTTCCCGATGCTCTCTTTTATCATCAAAGCGCATTTTTCTCCATCAATCGCGGCTGAGATAATTCCTCCCGCATAACCTGCCCCTTCACCACATGGATACAAACCCTTTATTTGAACGTGTTCATAGGTTAATGGATCTCTAGGAATACGAACTGGGGAAGATGTTCTGCTTTCTGGGGCATGAAGTATCGCCTCATTAGTCAAGTAACCGCGCATGGATTTTCCGAATTCAGTAAAGCCTTCGCGCAATATCTGAGTTAAAAAACCAGGGAAAACCTGACCCATTTCTACTGATGTAGTTCCGGGAACATAAGATGTTTTAGGAATTTCTGACGACACTTTGTTTTGAGTAAAATCAATCATTCGTTGGGCAGGAACTTTTTGGGTTTCGCCTGCCAAATGCCAAGCGCGTTGCTCAATACTTTTTTGGAATTCCATACCTGCCAAAGCACCAAATTTGGCAAATGGCTTAAAATCCTCCAGTTTTAATTCGATTACAATTCCAGAATTGGCGGTAGCTTGATCCCTTTTTGACGGAGACCAGCCATTAGTCACCACTTCTCCCGGACTTGTGGCACAAGGTGCAATCACACCACCTGGACACATACAAAAAGAATACATTCCGCGACCATTTACCTGTTTCACAATCGAATATGGCGCTGGTGGTAAATGTTCCCCACGATAATCACAACTGTATTGAATACTGTCAATTAGCGATTGTGGATGTTCGGCTCTTACGCCCAAGGCAAAAGATTTTGCTTCGATAAAAATTTGCTTTCTGTCCAGTAATTCAAATATATCACGGGCAGAATGCCCTGTGGCCAAGATAATTTTATTGGCAAGAATCGTATCTCCTTTTTGAGTGACGATACCTTGCACTTCATTATTTTTTATTAAAATATCAGTTAGGCGGGTTTCAAACAAAACTTGTCCGCCATATTCGATTATCTTCTCCCGAATATCCTGAATAATTTGAGGCAATTTATTGGTTCCAATATGAGGATGCGCTTCAATTAAAATATCGGCTGAAGCCCCAAAAGCAACAAACAACTCCAGAATCCGCGTTACATCGCCACGTTTTTTGGAACGCGTGTATAATTTCCCGTCCGAATAGGTTCCTGCACCACCTTCGCCAAAACAATAATTAGAATCTTCATTTACCAGATGATCCACATTAATAGCTTTCAAATCACGTCGACGACCTCGAACATCCCTTCCGCGCTCAATTACTATTGGCTTCAAACCCAATTCTATCAATTGCAAAGCGGCAAAAAGACCCGCTGGTCCGGCACCTACAACAATGACTTCTTGAGCTGCTGAAACATTTTTATAATCGGGAAGTTGAATTTTATGCTCTTGAAAAGGTTCTCCGTTCAGATAGATAGCCACTTTCAAATTCATTTTTATCGCTTTTTGACGCGCATCAATAGATCGCTTCAATATAGAAACATGTTGGATTTCCTTAACGGCAACCTTAATTTGTTTGGATAAATAATCTTTTAGCAACAAGTCGTTTGCGGCTATTTCGGGAGTAACTTGTAATAGAAGTTCTTGAGGCATTTTAATTGATTGTTCGATTTTAGATTATTAGACTTTAAAAAATGTCTGAAATAATCCAGAATACAAAAGTAGTATTTTGAACTGACTTCTTCTTATGGAAAGCAGAATCCGTTTTCAATTTTTCAAATTGCTTCTTTTTCGAATTAGACTTTGTAACTTTGTCCCTTCAAAACCGTTAAACCGTTAACCGATTAATCTTAGAGAAAAATGTCTAGAAAAATAAAATTAATATGGGATTTTCGCGGACCCGCTGCTGCAAAAACAGCTGAACACCACGAAATTCATTTGAAAGAATACATTGCAATTGAAAAATTGCCTTTAAATATTACCGGTTTTGAAATTCAAGGCGAAATGCAGGCCATCGCTTTCATGGTGGTCACAGATGAAAATATGATTCAAGTTCGCGATGCTTTAAAACCGCACCGCGGAGAACTTTTTTAGTTGACAGTAATCAGTCATCAGATTGCAGAAACCCCTAATTACTAAACTGAACACTGCGACTGAACACTGATTACTGTGACTACAAACTGATCACTGCGACTGCAAACTGACCACTAATTAGCCACTTCGCTGATGAATTTTATTCGCATCAGTCGCAATTCGTCAAGATCATAGTCTCCTTCAAATTCTTTGAGTGCTTCTTCGATATTATCGGAATGGGATTCCATAAAATAGTCGTGAATTTCTTCTTGTTGATCATCATCCAGCATATCATCAATCCAATATTTTATATTCAATTTGGTTCCGGAATAGACAATTTGTTCCATTTCTTTAATCAAATCGTCCATCTTTAATCCTTTTGCGGAAGCGATATCATCAAGTGATAATTTTCTGTCTATATTTTGAATAATGTATAATTTATTTACCGAGTTTACTCCTGTAGATTTAACCACTAGATCATCCGGTCTGATAATATCATTATCTGACACGTAACGACTTATTAGTTCTAGGAATTCCTTACCATATTTTTTTGCTTTCCCTTCCCCAACACCGTGAATATTGATTAATTCATCCACAGAAATAGGATATTTAAGTGCCATATCCTCAAGTGACGGGTCTTGGAAAACTACAAACGGCGGAACCGATAATTTCTTAGCCACTTTTTTACGTAAGTCACGTAACATACCCATCAATGCTTCATCAGCAACTCCTGTCGATTTCGCTGCAGTTACTATTGCTTCGTCTTCGGTTTCATTGTATTCATGATCTTCAGACATCATGAAGGATTCGCGGTTTTTAATAAAATCCAATCCTTTATCGGTGATTTTTACGATTCCATAAGTCTCAATGTCTTTAGATAAATAGCCAGCCACAAGAACTTGTCTAAGCAAAGCCATCCAATATTTTTCATCATGGTCTGAACCGCATCCAAAAAAAGATTGCGTATCGGTTCTATGTGCCTTTATAACTGCATTTACACGACCAATCAGCGTAAACACCACTTCTTTTGATTTATATAAATGTTTTGTATCTCGAACTACTTCCAATAGTTTCACCACTTCATCTATGGCTTCCACCTTTGTTTTGGGGTTTCTGACATTATCATCCATATCAGCTCCTTCTCCATTTACATCATCAAATTCTTCTCCGAAGTAATGCAGTAAAAATCGCCTTCTGGACATAGACGTTTCGGCATAAGCCACCACTTCCTGCAATAAAGCAAATCCAATTTCCTGTTCAGCAACAGGTTTACCCGACATGAATTTTTCTAATTTCTCCACATCTTTATAGGAGTAATAGGCTAGACAATGCCCTTCACCCCCGTCGCGACCAGCACGACCAGTTTCCTGATAATAACTTTCCAGAGATTTAGGAATATCATGATGAATAACAAAACGAACATCCGGTTTGTCAATTCCCATTCCAAAAGCGATTGTTGCTACCACCACATCAACATCTTCCATAAGAAACATATCTTGATGTCTGGCACGAGTTTTCGCATCTAGTCCAGCATGGTAGGGAACCGCGCTTATCCCATTTACCTGTAAAACTTCGGCAATGGCTTCCACTTTTTTACGGCTCAAACAGTAAATAATTCCTGATTTGCCTTTATGCTGTTTTATGAAACGAATAATATCCGATTCAATATTTTTCGTTTTGGTACGTACTTCGTAATATAAATTGGGTCTGTTGAATGATGCTTTAAAAGTAGTAGCATCAGTCATATCTAGATTCTTAAGGATATCTTCCTGAACCTTTGGTGTAGCCGTAGCGGTCAAACCAATAATAGGTACATCCCCTAATTGCTTAATAATGTGTTTTAGATTTCTGTATTCCGGTCTAAAATCATGTCCCCATTCTGAGATACAATGGGCTTCATCTATAGCGACGAATGAAATAGTCACGGTTTGTAGAAAAGCCACATATTCATCCTTTGTTAAGGATTCAGGGGCAACATATAACAATTTTGTCAAGCCAGAAGTGATATCTTTTTTAACCTGAGCAATTTCGGTTTTGGTAAGTGAAGAGTTTAAAACGTGAGCAACACCATTTTCAGAAGATAAACTTCGAATGGCATCCACTTGATTTTTCATCAAAGCGATTAAAGGAGAAACCACGATAGCAGTTCCTTCTTGAATTAAAGCGGGTAGTTGGTAACAGAGTGATTTTCCTCCTCCAGTGGGCATAATCACAAAGGTGTTCTGCTTATTAAGGAGACTTTTAATAACTTGTTCTTGTAATCCTTTAAATTGGCTAAAGCCAAAATATTTTTTTAATTCTTTGTGTATGTCAATTTCGTTTGAATTCATTCTTGATTATGTGGTATTTTGTCTAAATTTGCATCACATAAAGATACAAATTTCTTTTAAACCTACAAATTTTAAACATTCTGTTTTGATAACTAAAGAAAATATCTTGGCGAGTGCCAAAAAAACCATTATATCTGAAAGTGAATCTATTGCAAAACTCACTGATTATCTTGATGAAAACTTCATTAGCGCCACCCAAAGTATCTTTAATTGCAAAGGGAGATTAGTGGTTACCGGTATAGGAAAAAGTGCCATTATTGCTCAAAAAATGGTCGCCACATTCAATTCCACTGGAACGCCATCACTTTTTCTACATGCTTCTGAAGCCATTCACGGTGATTTAGGCATGGTTCAAAACGAAGATGTGATAATATGTATTTCAAAAAGTGGTAATAGTCCAGAAATAAAAGTTTTAGTTCCACTATTGAAACGCTTTGGTAATACTTTAATTGCTATCACCGGAAATATGACCTCTTTTCTTGCCAAAGGTTCCGATTTTATTTTGAATACCACGATTGATGCAGAAGCGTGTCCGAACAACTTAGCACCCACAAATAGCACCACTGCACAATTAGTGATGGGCGATGCTTTGGCCGTTTGCCTGATGGAAATGCGCCATTTTAAACCAGAAGATTTTGCGATTTATCACCCTGGAGGTGCTCTTGGCAAAAAATTATTACTTCGTGTAAAAGACATGTTGGAACACACTTTAAAACCTTCAGTGAGTCCGGATGCACCTATCAAAAAAGTAATTTTCGAAATTTCAGAAAAGCGTCTTGGAGTAACTGCAGTGGTCGAGGATAATATGGTCATCGGAATTATTACCGATGGTGACATTAGAAGAATGTTGAATGAAAGAGATTCCTTCACTGAATTGACTGCCAAAGACATTATGACTAAAAACCCAAAATTAATCGCTTCTACAGCTATGGTTGTAGATGCATTGAATATACTTGAAGATTTTTCTATAACACAATTAGTTGTCATTGACAATGGCGAGTACAAAGGAGTATTGCATTTACATGACATTTTAAAAGAGGGAATAGTATAATGACAAAAAAAATTATTAAAGAGAAGAAAAATTTAAATGAAATGTCCTTTTTAGACCATCTTGAAGAATTAAGATGGTTGCTGGTCCGAAGTACAATAGCTGTAATAGTAATGGCTTTTCTTACTTATTTCATAAGTGATTATCTATTTGATATTATCATATTTGGACCTACAAGACCTACTTTTATTACCTACACTTTTTTTTGTGATTTATCGCATCAATTAGGTTTTGCAGATAGTATTTGTATCACCGAAATGCCTTTTATCATTCAAAACACAGAAATGGAGGGCCAGGTAAATATGTTTGTCTGGATGTGTCTTCTGGCAGGTTTTATTTTGAGTTTTCCGTATATTTTATTTGAACTCTGGAAATTTATCGGTCCCGCTTTGTATGAAAAAGAAAGAAAAAATGCTAAAATATTTATATTCATTTCGTCATTACTTTTCTTTTTAGGAGTTTTATTTGGGTATTATGTAGTAATCCCGATGTCCGTCAATTTTTTGGCTACATTTACTGTAAGTGACATTGTAAAAAACCAATTTACTCTGGATTCCTATTTAGGAATGGTGAAAACATCGGTGTTAGCAAGCGGATTGTTTTTTGAAATGCCAATAATGATTTATTTCTTAACAAAATTGGGTTTAGTAACACCCACATTTTTAAGGAAATACTGGAAATATGCTGTAATTATAATACTTATTGTTGCCGCAATTGTTACGCCGCCCGATGTGGTTAGCCAAACAATTGTCGCGATACCGATGTTATTAATATATGAAGCAAGCATCTTAATTTCAAAACTTGTTGTACGTAATCAAAAAAAAATAGAAAATGTCTGATATTATAGAAGAATTCAACGACTACCGTTCTAAGATGAACGAAAAATTATTGGCTGACAATAATAAAATTGTAAAACGAATTTTTAATTTGGATACCAATGCCTATGCAGCGGGCGCATTAGATGTAAAAACCAAAGAACTACTTGGATTAGTCGCATCAGCGGTTTTGCGTTGTGATGATTGTGTTAAATACCACTTGGAAACTAGTTTCAAAGAAGGGGTAACCAAGGAAGAAATGATGGAAGCTATGGGAATCGCTACACTTGTAGGTGGAACTATCGTTGTTCCTCATTTACGCAGAGCGTACGAATTCTGGGAAGCATTGGAAAGCCAATCAGATAATTAGAAAATGTAACAATTTGTTAATTAGTTGATAGGATTATTTATTTATCCTTTTATTTGTTTAAAATCTGGTTCCAAGTTATAAACCTTAATGATTACGGGAAATCTAAATTCTATAATTTAAATTATCTCATTTTCAAATTATCTAATTATCTAATTAAAATCATGAAATTAAGAGCCGAAAATCTTGTAAAAACCTATAAAGGAAGAAGTGTTGTAAAAGGCATTTCTGTGGAAGTGAACCAAGGTGAAATTGTGGGTCTTTTGGGTCCAAATGGTGCCGGGAAAACGACCTCCTTTTATATGATTGTTGGATTGGTAAAACCAAATTCGGGCAACATATTCCTCGATGATTTGAATATTACCGATTATCCAATGTATAAGAGAGCCCAGCAGGGAATAGGTTATTTGGCACAGGAAGCCTCTGTTTTCAGAAAATTAAGTATCGAAGACAATATCTTGAGTGTGTTACAATTAACTAAACTATCAAAAGAAGAGCAGGTTGCCAAAATGGAAAGCTTGATTGACGAGTTTAGTTTAGAACATATTCGCACCAATCGTGGTGATTTACTTTCGGGTGGAGAACGTCGTCGAACCGAAATTGCCCGTTGTCTTGC